>NZ_JBHVCT010000113.1:0-16067 GCF_042803195.1 Streptomyces sp. NPDC057428 | reverse complement strand
CTCCTCTACCGCCACGGTAGACAAGCCGCCACCCCAACCACACCCAGATCAGCGAAACCCCAGCTCAACCGTCCCTGGAAAGGATCCGCACCCTATGGCAATAAAGAAGCCCCCGGCCACTGGCCTGGGGCTTTTCATGGAGCGGGTGACGAGAATCGAACTCGCGCTCTGAGCTTGGGAATCACCGGTTCTTGAACGGCTGTGGTTGCTCTGACCTGCATGTTTGGCTGGGGCGGGCAAGGCCGGCGTGGTCTCTGGGCACTGGGCTTGACCGCTGTTGTCCGCTCCGAAGGGCACGGATGGGGCATGAATGCGGTCACCGCAGGGAAACTGCCCCGTGGTGTGTCACGCCCAAGCCGTGATGAGGTCGTTGGGGGTGAGGTTGAGGATGCCGTTGGCGCTGCTTCCGCTGCGGGCGACGGCGAGCAGGGGGGTGGAGTCGTCGGTGCCGGGCAGTTGTGAGCGGTGGGTGACGAGGCGGGCGAGGTCGCGGTTGTCGAAGGGCTTGTTCTCCAGCCATTTGATGGATCCGACGAAGGTGATCTTCTTGGCGATGGGAGACCGGTCAGCGCCGACGAGGTCGATTTCAGGGTCGTTGGTGCGGGTCCAGTAGCCGCCGATCACATGGGTGGCCTCGGGCAGCCGGTCGTCGGTCAGGCGCCACAGGGCCTCGCGGATCACAGGTTCGACGGCGCGGCCCCGCCAGGATGTCCAACTGGTGCGGATCGACTCGAGTACACGGTCTCCGCGTCCGCGCTCGATCATGGGGATGCCGGGCCCGACGAAGGAGAGCCAGAAGCGCAGGTACGGATCGGCGACGTGGTAGCGGCTCTCGCGGCTCGGCCTGGTGGACAGCGGAAGGTCGGCTGCCACCATGCGTCGGCTGGTGAGGAGCTCCAGGGAGCGTTTCACGGAGCCTGGATTGAGGTCGCCGGCTGCCCGGCCGATGAGGGTGAAGGTGCGTTCCCCGTGTCCGATGGCGCTCAGCACGGTACGGGCCTGTGCCTCGGTGGGGAACTCGGCGGCCAGGGTGCGCTCGCCGCTGACGAGGAGGGCGGACGTCGGACGGGCCAGCGCCTGTTCCAGGTAGTCCCAGAGGGTGGCACCCGGAGGCCACTCCTCAAGGATGAGCGGGAGGCCGCCGGAGACCAGGAAGGCGTCGAACGCCTCAGCCGGCGGGAGGTCAAGCATGGCGGCGACCTCGGCCGGATTGAGCGGAGGTACGACCATCTCGGTGCCGCGCTGGTAGAAGGGGCGACCGTAAGTGTTCAGCTGCTCCATCATCGCGATGTCCGAGCCGATGAGGACGAGGAGTACGGGGAGCTTGGACAACGTCCGGTCGAAGGTCTTCTGCAGCGCGCCCTCGAACGTGGGGTCCTCGCGTACGAGATAGGGCATCTCGTCGAGCACGACCACGCTGGGCGTGTCCTGAGGCAGGACGCTGGCGAGCAGGCTCAAAGCCGCGTCCCAGGTCTGCGGGGTGGCGAAGTCCGCGACCCGGCCGGCGTCGGGGAGCGGAGAGGCGGCGAGCTCGGCGGCGAAGCCTGCCAGGTCCTCGGCCTTCGAGCCGCCGACTGCGGTGAAGAAGACATGAGGAAGCCCGGAGCGTTCCAGGAACTCCTCCACGAGCCGGGACTTGCCGACGCGTCGCCGCCCTCGGATCAGTACGGCGCGCCCGGGCCGCCCGTTGCGTCCGCCGGTCCGTACAGGGGTCAGCAGGTCATCCAGAAGGCCGAGCTCCGTACGACGCCCAACGAATCCGTTCACAGGTTCCACCTCGCCGGTCGGTCACTCTCTGCTGCCCAGATTACTTTCTTGAATGAAAGTTGCGCAAATGCAATTCTTTCTGCGCGGCTGGCGCCGGGCGGCGTGCGTGGCAGGGCTGCGTCCGCGCGCCTCCGGCAGTCGGCGCATGTCGACTCGCCAGACCGGACTCGCCTTGGAGATGTGGTCTGAAGCCACGCTCGGGGCGTGATGGCCCGGCCGCTCGTGGCGGAAGGCGCTGAACAGCGGGAAGAGGGTCAAGGTGCGTAGGTGGTACGAGATAGTCAGCCGTGATGATCTACCAGCACTCCGACCTTGAGCGGCAGCAGGAGGGGGCTAGCGGCCCGGACGACCTCGTGCGCGCCGCCCGTGCGAAGGCCAAGGAGACAGCCTTCTGGTGCGGAGCTGGTGCACGACACCCGAACTGGTCCGGACAACAAACAAGGCCCGGTCGATGACCGGGCCTTCGTCGTGGAGCGGGCGACGAGAATCGAACTCGCGCTCTGAGCTTGGGAATCAACGGTTCTTACGTTGTTGGAGGGGATCTGGCCTGCGACTTCGGAACGGGCAGGTGGATGGCTCCCGGTCTCTGGGAGCCGTATCTGACCGCTGTTGCCGGGGGACGAGAGCTGGCAGTGCGACGCGTGCTCCGGGCGGGGCGACTGGTCAGAGGGGGATGATGCGGACTTGGTTGCCGCAGAGCTTGGTCATGTCATCGCTGTCGGAGGTCAGCAGGGCGACGGGTTTCGGCTGGCGGAGCGCGACCTCGGCGACCGTGGCGTCAATGGCGTACTTGTGCCCGCGCAGCCCGGCGCCTTTGAGGAGCTCAGCCGCCGCTTTCGCCGCCTGCTCGGTGACGGGCTCCACCTTGACACGCGACAGGGCCCAGTTGAGGCGAGGCATGTTGGTGCGGGAGTGGGTAACTTCCACGATGGTGTTGGCCCCGATCACCAGGTCGGCTCCCACGTCGTGGAAGACCTGCAGCATCGCGAGGACTTGCGGTCCTGCGCGACCCAGGCGGACAGTCCTTCCGAGTCCGGGACGACGGTCTCGATGCGCTCGCTCACGCGGCGTCCGCGTCTTTGGAAGAGCCGGCGGAGCCGAAGATCCTCGCGCGGGCCTCGGCCAGCTCCTCGTCGCTGAAGCCTCCATGCTCTTCCTCGTGGCGGCGGAGGTCGTCGCCCAGAAGCTGGTGCCTGATCTGGCGAGCCACGGCTTCCGCTACATAGCCGGAGACGTTGTCCGTGAGCTTGCGGAGCTCCGCCACATGGTCGCTGGGGAGCGTGACGGTGATGCGAGTCGTTGAGGACATAGGTCAAAGCATACTGGAGTATGCACATGCTGGCTCGGGTCTCAGGACCCCAGCCTTGACGCCCGCGGTCGCATGATCCGGGTGGAGACTGGGGGTGGTCGCTCTCCGGCCGTCCGTAGCGATTGAGGCTCCGGGCCGGTGCCGCTGGACGGCAAGCAAAAGGCCCCGGTCATTGACCAGGGCCTTAATCAAAGAGCGGGTGACGAGAATCGAACTCGCGCTCTGAGCTTGGGAAGCAACGGTTCTTGATCGGCTGTAGTGGCTCTGGCCTGCATGTTTGGCTGGAGTGGTCGAGGGTGGTGCGGTCTGTGGGTGCCGTGCTTGACCGCTGTTGTCCGCTCTGAAGGGCACGGATGGGGCACGAGGACGATCGATGCCGCCGTGCCGCGGGTGGGGAAGTTTCACCGCGCTGGATCAGGCGCTCGCCATCGTGCGATTTCACCCCTGGCGATCTGCCCCAAGGTGATCCGGTCGGCGGTCATCGATCCGGCTCCGTAGTACCGGCGGTCGACGTGCTGAGTCTCATTGCGGTCACCAGCAAGGAACCTCATCGTGAGGTACTAAGGTACCGTGAATGCGGAGGTGGGATTTATGACCACGGCTTCGAAGCCACCCCGGCAGTCGCCGCTCAAGGTGGATCCGGCGACGGATAAGTTGATCAGCCAGGGCGCGCATTT
Organism: Streptomyces sp. NPDC057428; assembly: GCF_042803195.1. Classification (NCBI taxonomy): domain Bacteria; kingdom Bacillati; phylum Actinomycetota; class Actinomycetes; order Kitasatosporales; family Streptomycetaceae; genus Streptomyces; species Streptomyces sp. NPDC057428. The sequence continues at coordinate 12,314 of NZ_JBHVCT010000113.1, read as the reverse complement.
CCTGGGCCTGACGAAGAAGGATCTGGTCGCGGAGGCGGTACGGGTTTACCTGGACCAGCGGCGTGAGGATCTGCGTGAGGGGATGGTGGCCGCGCTCAGCGTCCTGGACAACTCCCTGAAGTCGGACGTCATGCTCCTGACCGGTCTGACATCGGAGGAGATCGACGCAGTCGGCGGGATCGACGAATGACCGGTCCCGCTGCCATGCGGCCCGCCAGGCCCACCTTGCGATGCCTGCGCGATGACCTCGGACTCCCCCTGCCGGCGGTGACCGACCCCTTGGACGAGATCGAGCACCCGATCCTGGCGAAGACCGCTGAGCAGTTCGCGGCGGACGATGCCAAGCATGAGCGCATCCGCGCTGTCGATGACCAGGTGTTGTTCAAGGTGAAGGTCCAGCGTTGGCGCGGGGCGGTCTGGGTGGACGCCGACCTTCCGTGGCTGGTGGCAGCCAGCCGCCGCGAGGACGGCTCCACCGACGACTTCTATGCCGCTCTCGAAGCCGACGGCAAGACTGCCCGAACCCGCTACAACGCCGGCAACGCCGACGCGCTCAAGTCCGCCACGCACACCGCTCACTTGCTCCCCGCTCGCGAGGACCACGTCCGCTATCGCGCCGAAGCTGGAGTCCGTTTCGTCCGGCGGCTCCGGACCACGGTTCTGACTCTGAGCCGTGCCACCCTCCGGGACGGTCAGGAGCACACGGTGGACTTCGACACCTTCACCGTCGGCCTTCAGGTCCGCGCCGACGACGGCCACGAGACCTACCCCGCGGTGCGGATCACGGGTTCGGTCCCGCCGAACCTCACGACATTGATTCTGCGCAACGTTCCCGGCTGCGAGGCCGACGGCTGGTACCCCGAATACGCCCTGCCGGAGCGGGACCTGCTCCCCGCGGAACAGGCTTGGTCCAACCTGATGGACCCTCGTGAGGCCGCCCGAGTCCTCGACACGGAGCCGTAGCAGCCGGAACAAGAGAAAGGCCCCGGTCATTGACCAGGGCCTCCATCGAAGAGCGGGTGACGAGAATCGAACTCGCGCTCTGAGCTTGGGAATCAACGGCGCTCAGGGTAACGATGAGGCCCCTGACCTGCGAATACAGGTCATTGGGCAGTCCGTGATGAGGGTACGTAGGCACTCTTGTTGACCGCTGTGGGCTCCTAAAGGCACGAATAGGGCACGGCTCCGTGGCTGGGCGGAGGCGGCGCAGCGAACGCCGCCCTCCACGCCTCGGGCGAAGGTCGGAGACGTGAGGCAGCGCCTCTTTCGCACGTGCAAGAGGGGGCGCCGGGCGCCATGTCTGGGCCTCACACAGGATTCCGCCGGCGGAATCCGCTCATGCCCGCGTGAGCCGGGAGGTGAATCAACTGGTGCAGCACTGTATGAGGCTGTGGGCCGCGCCGGTGAGGAGCGGCCCACAGTTGGATCAGGCGGTTGTGTCAGCTGAGCTGTTGGAAGTTGAGCCAGCCACTGGTGCCGACGGCGGTGGGTGTGCCTATGCCGGTCGGGGTGACGCTCGGATAGAAGTAGAGCTCCTTGCCGGTGTCGTGGCTGGTAGCGAAGAGGTCGGGCTTGTTGTCGCCGTTGGCGTCGCCGTCCGAGGTGATCAGCGGGTGGGTGATGGAATCCCAGCCGGTGGCGTTGATGGTGATGGTGCTGGAACCGAGGCCCTCACCGGCGGGTCCGGTGCCGGCGTACAGGCGGAGGCGGCCGTCGGTCCTGTTCCGGGCGATCATGTCGACGCGGCCGTCGGCGTTGACGTCGCCGGGGGCGGTCATGTCGTAGTCGCCCCAGCTGCCGTTGCCGATCAGGATGGGATCGGCGTACTCGTCGAGGGCGAAGGTGTCCGAGCCGTAGTAGAGCCAGAGGTAGTTGCCCTGCTTTACCAGGAGGTCGGTGTGGCCGGGAACGTCGGGCGTGCCGTCGGCGTCGGTGTCGAGCGGGCCGTCGACGTCACCGATGGCGAGGACCTGTGCCGCGTCGGACCAGTGGTTGTTCTCGGGGTTGTAAACGGTCAGTTCCTGGCGGTCGTAGACGCAGGACTGGGAGTCGCCGTCGGCGGCTTCGCCTCGGGTGGTGCAGGAGTAGCCCAGGCCGTTGTTGGGGTAGACGTACAGGTTCTTCTGGTTGTCGGCCTGGGGTACGGCGGCGACGAGGTCTTCGTAGCCGTCGTTGGTCCAGTCCCCGCGGTGGGTGATGGAGGCGCCGTTGAAGTTGGTGCTGCTGGCGACGGTGTAGGGGGCGAGCTGGCCGTTGCCCTGGCCGGGGTAGAACCACAGGGCGCCGTCGGTGCGAACGCCGTACATGTCGGTGTTGCCGTCGCCGTTGAGGTCACCGGGCTTGTCGGTGATGCCGGGGCTGTCGGCGTAGAAGATGTAGACGGCGCGGTCGGAGACGTTGCTGGCTTTGTCGATGCTGCGCGCGTAGAGGGTGTGATTGCCCGCGGCGAGCGGGGTCAGCTTGACGGCGACTGAGCCGCCCTGCGTGGCGGGGGTGGCGGAGCGGACGGTGGCGTCCCAGTCGGTCCAGTACTCGTACTTGGTGACGTCGGTGACGCCTCCGCTGCTGATGGTGAAGGTGCCCTCGGTGCGTGCCTTGCCGGTGGTGGCGGGCCAGCCGTCGGAGCCGTCGGGGAACTCGCTGGAGGTGACGGCCGGCGGGGTGGAGGGACGGGTGGGGTCGAAGACGAAGCGGCAGCCCGGGGCGCCCTGAGTGGGCGTCCAGTCGGAGGAGAGGGTCCCGTCCTCGGCCTGCGCCTTCCAGGAGAAGTTGCCGTTGGCCGTGGACAGGTAGGGGGTCAGTTCCGCTTTGGTGACCTTCAGCTTGGCGACGGTGCCGGAGGTGACCGAGACGAACTTGTTGACGATCATGACGCCCTTGGGGTCGTCGTTGGGGTGGTGGCCGGTGGCCCAGAGGTTGAACTGGGCTTTGACGGTGCCGCCGTCGGGGTCGGAGACCTTCGCGGTGAGGTAGATGTCGGTGTTGCCGATCATCCCGTACGGGGCGGTGTCGCCGCATCCGGCGGAGTTCTTGGTGCTGGGGATGGTGTCCAGGCCGGAGGGCGGGTTGGGGACGGTGTTGTAGGTGGTGGAGAGTACGGCGCTGCTGGCGGTGAACCGCTTGTAGGCGTACGCGTCGCTTTCGGTGGTGGCGCGCAGGCCGATGGTGATGTTGTGCCAGTGCCCGGAGGCGGCGTCCTTGGCCGCGGAGGTGACATCGAAGGCGAGGTTGCCGGCCGGGCAGGCCGAGGACCATCCCTTGGCGTCGGAGACGGTGTCCAGCTTCCGCGACCACGACGGCTGGTTGCTCCAGGTATTGGACGAGGTGATGGTCCCGGTCAGCCACGCCTGCACCTCGCGCTTGGTGCAGGAGTAGGAGTAGCTGTTCTTGATCCGGAAGGTGGAGCTTGAGATGACCTTGTTGGTGTTCCAGAGGTTGTCGGAGTCCATCCGGAAGAACGAACGAGAGGTGCCGTCACCGGGGTTGCCGACGCGCGCGGAGCTGGTGACCGTGTTGCCGTCGCCCTCGTCCCAGCCGTTTCCGTTGTAGAACGCGGTGCTCGGCGCACTGCTGTAGGCGATGGTCCACGCTTCCCGCGAGCCCGAGACGGACGGATCGATATAAACGGGATACGTGGTGTCCGCGCCCTTGAGCACGTCCGGGTCCGGGGTGAGGGACAGGGCACCGCCGGCGATATCGACGTCCAGGGCGGCTTGCTGCGCCCCGTACGGGGCCTCAAGCTCATGCACCTGAGGCGGAGGCGCGGGCTCCGCGCTGCGGGTGGCGGGCGGCTGGGTGCTGTCCCACATCATCGGGGTGGGGGCGGTGAAGATCTCCTGGCCGGCCGGGTTGACGGCGCGGAGATTGCCGTGCTCGTCAGCGTTCAGGGTCAGTCCGTCGGTGGAGAGTGGCAGCTTGATCTCGCTCAGTGCCGGGTCCGCGGCCCCCTTGGCGCTCTTGACCACAAGCAGTTGTCCGAAGCCGGCAGAGCCCGCCTTGAGCTTCAGGTCAACATCCTCCAGGACATTTGCGTAAGTGACGGAATCGCCGTCGACAGTCGGCTTGGGGAGAGGCTTGGGCCAACTCCACGACATGCTACGGCCGTCGCGCACGATGGTGGCGAGCGGTCCGTCACCGCCGCCGGAGAACTGCACGCCCACCTCGGCGGCCTTCGGTGAATAGGAACCGTCGGCGTTGGCCTTCAGGGTGGTGTCGATCTGTACGAGTGAGCCGGACTTTCGGACGAACTGCGGAAGTGTGTATGTGTCCTGAGTGAACGAGCCGTCAGGGTTCGCGAATACCTGGGTGGTCTCGGTCCGGCGGGACAACAACTCGGATGGTTCACCAGAAGTGGCGGCTTCGGTGAGAGCCTGCGCCTCTTCGGAGTTGCGCTCAAGGCCGGTCGCCGACGTGGCGAGATCACCCTCATCAGCTGTAGCGGGCAAGGCAGTTACGGCTGACAGCACCACAACAAAGGCCGCCACTACGGCCAATGATATGCGCCGGGACGCAGTGCGCCCCGCTCTCTTTCGTGGACTTCCCACTGGGTTCCCTTTCGGACCGTTCACAGCTTTCCGGCGCACCATACAGGGCAATTGATTGAGGCTCGGTCTCGGCTACACGCATTTCGAGATGTCATATTTTGCCCATACAAGGCATCTATGCACGGCATCGTCCGGTTGGTGCCGAGTGTTCTCGCGTGGCTGCGATGACACCAGGTCAAGTGCGACCTCGACCTCCTTCACGGCGGCACTGTATGGCGCAAATTGGGCTACTCGCCACATCTTGATCAATTTCGCTTACGGGTTGGTTAAGGAACCATCGCTGCATCCATCGGGGGGTCTGCGAAGTTGATTAGTGGTGTTAACGTCCCCGGGTTAATCGACTCTGAGCTTCTCCTGTTGGGGGAATTTGTGTCCGGATTGCCGGCTGGAGGTGCCCGCCCATTTCGGCGTGGCGCCAGAAGACGTGTGACGAGTGTGCGACTGGTTGCCGTATCGCTCGTGGTGTATCTTGTTGTGGGATTGCTTGGGGGGCCGGTGGCGGCCGCTGCCGAGCTGAGCCTGCTGAAGCTGAAGAAGCCGGACCCGGTAGCGACGTCGAGTGTGACGAAGCATCAAATATCAAAGCCGGACCAGGCAGGCCGGAACGCCTGGAAGTCGGCGCCCGCTGTCAGCTGGCCGAAGCCCGGGGCGAGCACAGTAACTCTCCCCAAGTCCGGTACTGTCGCCGCCGGTTCCTCGCGTGTGCGCCTCGGGCGCACTCCAGGAAGAACCGCCAAGCCCGCGGCAGGACCGGAGCGCGCGCAGGTTCAGGTGCTGGATCGCAAGACCGCTAAGAAACTCGGCGTGGAGGGCATACTGCTCGCCGTCCAGCCTGTCGCGGGCGCAAAGGGCAGGGTCGACGTGGAGGTCGATTACTCCGGCTTCCGGCACGCCTACGGTGGCGACTGGGCCTCGCGGCTCGTGTTGCGGCCGCTGCCGTCCTGCGCCCTGACGACCCCCGAGGCGAAGAGCTGCGCGCTCGGCAAGGCCCTGGCAACGGCCAACGACACCAAGGATGGCACCCTCACCGCGTCCGTCGCCCTCCCCGCCGCGGATCCCGCTGACGATGAAGCATCCGCTGGGGGCGAGGTGCCGGGGCCGGTGAGCAAGTCGCTTTCCGGTGAGCGCTCGGTCACCGGCCTGTCCGCTGATGCAGGCACCGTTCTGCTGGCCGTGACGGCCGCGGCATCCGGTTCCGCCGGCGACTTCAAGGCCACCTCGCTCGCTCCGTCCGGTTCCTGGTCGGCGGGCGGCAGCAACGGCGGCTTCTCCTGGACGTACGACATCGACACCCCGGAGGTGCCGGGCGGTGTGGAGCCGGACCTGAGCCTGTCGTACTCCTCGCAGGCGGTCGACGGCCGCACCGCGGCAACGAACAACCAGGCCAACTGGATCGGCGACGGCTGGTCCATGGAGCCGGGCTACATCGAGCGCCAGTACGTCTCCTGCACTGACGACACGACCGGCAGCAACACCACCGCCAAGGTCGGCGATCTGTGCTGGAAGAAGGACAACGCCGTCCTCAACCTCGGCGGCCAGACGAACACACTGGTCAAGGACGACACCACCGGCGAGTGGCACCTGGAAAGCGACGACGGCACCAAGGCCGAGAAGCTCACCAACACCGCACTGGCCAACGGCGACGACAACGGCGAGTACTGGCGGATCACCACTCCGGACGGCACCCGCTACTACTTCGGCTACAACCGGCCCTCCGGCTGGGCCGCCGGCAAGGACGACACCAACTCCGCCTGGACGGTGCCGGTCTACGGAAATCAGGCTGGGGAGCCCTGCCACGCCACTGAGTTCAAGGATTCGTGGTGCCAGCAGGCATGGCGGTGGAACCTGGATGCGGTCATCGACCCGCACGGTGACGCCATGACCTACTTCTGGGACAAGGAAGCCAACTACTACGGCCGCAACGTCAACGACACCACCGGCGTCTCCACCGCCACCGTCTACGACCGCGGGGGTTACCTCAAGCGCATCGAGTACGGTCTGCGCTCCAGTAACTTCTACGGCCAGGCCGCGGCCAAGGTCGACTTCACCGTCTCCGAACGCTGCCTGACCACCTGCACCACCTTCGACTCCGCGAACGCCGCAAACTGGCCCGATGTGCCGTTCGACCAGTACTGCGCCCCCGGCACTGAGTGCACGAGCCGCTTCTCGCCGTCGTTCTGGTCCCGCAAACGCCTGACGAAGATCGACACCTCGGTGTATACCGGCGGAGCGTTCAAGCCCGTGGACACCTGGGCACTGACCCAGCAGTTCCCCTCCACCGGAGACGGCACCTCGCCCGCGCTGTGGCTGGCTGCCATCACCCGCACCGGACACACGGGCACCGGCGACATCACCCTGCCGTCGGTCGCCACCTACGGCGTCAAGCTCGCGAACCGTGTGGAAGGTGCCACCACCGGCGGTGACCCGGACCCGGTGCCCCCGCTGATCCGCTACCGCATCTACGCCATCAAGACGGAGACCGGGGGCACCCTGGGCGTGACCTACTCCCCGGCCGACTGCAAGGCCGGCGACGTACCGAGCCCGGCCACCAACACCCGCCGCTGCTACCCGGTCATCTGGTCACCGCCGGACGCCCCGGCCGAGAACTACGAGCCGTACCTGGACTGGTTCCACACCTACGTGGTCACCCAGGTGCTGGAGTCCGACAACACCGCCGGCGCGCCGGTGAAGGAAACCGACTACACCTACCTGGACGGGCTGGCCTGGGCAAAGGCCGAGGACGAGTTCACCAAGTCCAAGTACCTCACCTACAGCGACCGCAAGGGCTACGGCCGCGTCCAGGTCCGCACCGGAGCCCCGGCCGAGGGTAAGCAGACGCTCAAGGAGTACCGCTACTTCCGCGGTATCGACGGCGCAGACGTCGCCGACCACGAGGGCGTCAAGGTCACCGACCACCCCGCCTTCGCCGGAATGACCCGCGAGGAAGCAACCTTCGACGGCGATGGCGGCACCCTGCAAACAACCACCGCCTACCAGCCGTGGCACAGCGCCGCGACCGCCACTCAGGCCCGCACCGGGCTGTCGACCCTGCACGCCTACGCGACCGGTAGTACATCGGAGAAGACCCGTACCGCGGTCGGTTCCGGCTGGCGCTCCACCCAGGTCGATCGGGAGTTCGACGGCTACGGCCAGATCACCTCGGAATCCCAGCTCGGCGACACGGCCAAGAGCGGCGATGAGCAGTGCACCACGACCAGCTACGCCCGGAACACCACGGCGAACATCCTCACCCTGATCAAGGAGAACCGGACGGTCGCCAAGGCATGTGGCACCACCCCGTCACTGCCGGCCGACCTGGTCTCCGTGGAGCGGCACTACTACGACAACGCCACCTCGCTGGACACCGCCCCCACCAAGGGCGACGTCACCAAGCTGGAGGAGCAGGACGAGGCCGGCACCGGCTACCTGACCACCTCCACCGACACCTACGACATCCACGGCCGGGAGCTGACCACCGCCGACGCCCTGGGGAACACGACCACCACCGCCTACACCCCCACCACCGGTGAGGCGCCGGCCAAGAAGACCGAGACCAACGCGCTCGGCCACATCACCACCACCGAATACGACCCGGTCCGCGGTGTGGCCACGGCCAACATCGACGCCAACGGCAAGCGCACCGACGCTGTCCATGACGGACTCGGCCGGGTGCTGAAGGTTTGGACTCCCGGCTGGGCCAAGGCTGATCACGCCGACCAGCCCTCCCAGGAGTACAGCTACAAGATCTCCAAGACCGAGCCGAACGCCGTCACCACCAAGACCCTGAAGCGGGACGGCGCCTATACCACCGCATACACCCTCTATGACGGCCTGATGCGCGAACGGGAGACCCAGTCCCCCGCCGGCGGCACCGCAAACCGTCTCATCACCGAGAAGAAGTACGACACCCGCGGCTCCGTCTGGAAGACCTACGGCACCTACTACGCCGACGGCGCACCTTCCACCACTCTGGTGACCGGCGCAGACAATCAGGTACCTGCGGCCTCCGAGAGCGTCTACGACGGCATGGGCCGTACGACCGTCGCCATCTCGCGCAAGTTCGGCGATGAGCAGTGGCGCACCACCACCACTTACGACGGTGACCGCACCACGGTCGTCCCCCCGTCCGGCGGCACCGCCACTACCACCGTGGTGGACGCCCTGGGCCGAACCACCGAAAAGTTGGAGTACACCAACGCCGACCGCACCGCGTCGCAGAAGACGACCTACAGCTACGGCAAGTACGACGAGCCGACCAAGGTCACCGACCCGGACGGCAACGAGTGGACGTACACCTTCGACGGGCGCGGCCAGCAGACCAAGGCCGATGATCCGGACAAGGGCCTGGTCACCACCGGCTACGACAAGGCCGGCCAGGCAACGACCAGCACGGATGAGCGCGGCACCACGCTGACCACGGTCTACGACCAGCTCGGCCGACAGACCGAGCTGAAGCAGGGCAGCACCTCGCTGGCGAAGTGGACCTACGACACACTCGCCAAGGGCCAGCTGACCTCCAGCACCCGCTACGTTGACGGCGCCGCCTACACCACCGCCACCGGCGGGTTCACCGACCGCTACCAGCCCACCTCCACCACCGTCACCATCCCCTCCGGCGCGGGCAGCCTGGCCGGCAGCTACGGATGGACGTATGGCTACAACTCCGAAACCGGGCTGCTCGACTGGACCATGAACCCGGCTATCGGCGACGTGACCTCGGAGCGGGTGACCGTCAACTACAACAGCGACGACCTGCCGATCCGCACCAGCCGCGCCGGCGCGGTACTGGTCTCCAACACGCTGTACGACGTGTTCTCCCGCCCCACGCGCACCGAGTTCGGCGCGTTGGGCAAGCAGGTCTACCAGTCGCAGGTCTACGACGAGTTCACCGGCCTGATGACCCGGCAGACCACCGACCGGGACCTTGCGCCGCAGCGTATCGACGACAGCACCTACGCCTACGACCCGGCCGGCAACGTCACCGGCATCTCCACCGCCAGTGGCCAGGACGCCGCCCAGACCGTCGACGCCCAGTGCTTCGATACCGACGCCCTCGGCCGACTGACCGAAGCCTGGACCGCGAAGACCGACTGCACCACGGCCCCCACGGGCACCACGGTCGGCGGCCCGGACGCCTACTGGCAGACCTACAGCTACGACGCCCTGGGCAACCGCACCAAGCTCGTCGAGCACGGCACCGGAACCCAGACGGGCACCGACGCCACCACCACCTACACCCACCCCGCCGCCAAGACCGACCTGCCTCACGCAGTCCAGGAGGCCACCGTGTCCGGCGGCCCGGACAACGGCCAGAAGTCGACCTTCAGCTACGACCACGCCGGCAACACCACCAAGCGCGTCATCGGCACCCGCACCCAGGACCTCACCTGGGACGCCGAAGGCCACCTCGCCACCCTCACCGAGAGCGGCAAGACCACCAGCTACCTCTACGACGCCGACGGCAACCGCCTGCTCGCCAAGAACGGCGACGGCACCAGCACCCTCACCCTGCCGAACGGCAACGAGATCACGCTGAGCACCACCGGAACCAAAGCCGGCACCCGCTACTACCAGCACAACGGCGACACCGTCGCCGTCCGCACCAGCAAGGGAATCTCCTACCTCTTCAACGACCACCAGGGCACCTCGATGACCGCGGTCTCCACCGCGACCCTGGACATCACCCGCCGCAAGCAGGACCCCTTCGGCGAAATCCGCTCCGCCGGCGGCGTGTCCTTCCCCGGCACCCGGGGCTTCGTCGGCGGCACCACCGACCCGACCGGCCTGATCCACCTCGGCGCCCGCGAGTACGACCCCAACCTCGGCCGCTTCCTCTCCGTCGACCCGGTCATCGACCACGACGACCCGGCGCAGATGAACGCCTACTCCTACGCCCACAACAGCCCGGTCACCCAGTCCGACCCCGACGGACTACGCCCCCTCGGCCCCACCGACGGCGGCCAGGCGACTGACGACCGATGGGCCGCCGACCGCGGCATGACCGCCGGCTACACCTACAAGAACGGCAAATGGGTCTGGAAGCAGACCCCCAAGAAAGACAAGGCATCCCAGAAGAAGTACGCCGCCTACCAGGCCAACCCCGCCCACTACATGATCGACGACGGCCACGCGAAAGCCCGCGCCAAGCAACAGGCCGCAGCCCGCGCCCAAGCCATCAAGGCAGCCAAAGCCAAGGCCGACGCAGAACGCCGCAAAAAGGACAGCATCAAGGGTAGGATCCTCGGCGGCCTCAAGCGGGCTTATGAAGAGAGTGGCGCCAAGACATACGTCGACACAAACGTCGCAGGAGCCGAGGCCGCGTGGGAATTCACAAGCGATCATTGGCGAGGAATGGCACAGGCGGCAGCCTTCGGGGTATGTGTGGCCGCGTCAGCCGGATGGTGTTTGGCCGCAGGTGTTGCGGTCTTCTACGTGAACAATCAGGCCGCGATCCACAGAGGTGAGTGGAACGCGCAGATGACGTCGGATGCGATCTTCACCGCTGTGGGATTCGGCGCTGCTGGAGCAATCGGCCGCGCTGGAGGTAGCGCATGGCGTGGAGCCGTTACCTCATCCGCCATTGCGCGGTCGTCAAGAGGAGGCATCGACGCGGCCAGGACATATGTAAATATGTCTACCAACGCAAAGATGGCACTCGCTGGCTGCGGAGTCGGGGGCTTCAGCCCCAGCTACTGCACCCGATAGGAAGGTTGGTAAAACGTATGCCTGTCACGCTTCGCCGTAAGTGGTCGGCGGCTGCTGGAATGGTCGCTGCCACGGCAGTAGTTGCTTTCGGCGCTTACCACTCCGCGTTCCCTGAATCTCAGGAGCGATGGGGCGGCGTCCGGCTGGGTATCGGCGCGGGAATCGTGTCGCTTCTCTTCTGGGTGTTCGTGATGCGGTCGCGCGTAGTCCTCACCGCTAGAGGCGTTGAAATTGTCAACCCCCTCGTTCGCGAATGGCTGCCCTGGGGCTCCGTCAGAGATGTGGAGCTTCCAAGGGAAGGCGGGCTCGTAATCAAGACAGCAGCGGGCCGCGACGTTCACGTCTGGGCTTTCAACGGATCACTGCTGGACAGGGGTAGGACCGTCAGGGCTGCGGGTGTCATTGAGCGCGCTCGGCCAGCTGTGGGCGACGGCACTGCTTCCCTCGAGGAGGCGACGCGGAGGTGGGCCCTTCCGTGGCGGGCCGCTCTGCTGTGCATCGGCGCCTCAGTTGCCGTCTGCCAAGGCGCCCAATGGCTCGGTGGAGGCTGATGGGTTTTAAGTAGATGCTGGGGCCGAAAAATGCGGCCCCAGCATCTTGCTCGAAGCCCAATGCGCATGCCGTGATAGCCGGTGCTTACCGAAGGCGTGTCAGCAACGGAATTAGAAAAGTCGAGGTCGATGGGATGCTGGTGATCGTTACGGCGGGAGGCGGCGGAAGTCTCCCCAATCGATACTTCGGATAGCTAAGTCAGTCGGTTCCGGGGACCCCCAGGGGTCTCCGAACCGCCCCAACCCAGGGTGCACCATGCAACAGCCCAGCAATACTGAGATCTTGATATTCACCGCGTTCTGCTGGATGGTGTTCAGTATCCGATTCTCGATGCTAATGAATTCCTGGAGTCAAAAACTGTTCGCAACATTTGGAAGCCTGCTTCCCATCGCCGGTGGCGCCATGATCTCCATATCAAACGTACGCATTCAGAAGGAATGCGCCTGATCGGTGACGGTTGGTGAGAGTGGCTGGTCAGGTGGTCTGTGCGATGGGTGGCATCCAGAGGTTGCC
>NZ_JBHVCT010000112.1:0-17101 GCF_042803195.1 Streptomyces sp. NPDC057428 | reverse complement strand
TTGGTGCGTCCGTACACGCGTTTGTGGGTGGAGTCGACGTCGATGAACGCCTTCTCGCCGGAGCCGGGCAGCAACGGGGTGTGTGCGGCCAGTTCACCGAGGAACCTGCGGTGCACCGCGTGTAGTTGGAGGGCGTGACCGTGAGTGAAGGAGCGGAGGAAGGTGCCCAGGGTGGAGGGTGCGCGGATACCGCTGAACACGGCGGGCATCGCACCGCGGCGCAACACGTCCAGGTCGTCGATGCTGTCCGCACCCACGACCATACCGGCCACGATGCTCATGACTTTGGCATCCGCCGCCGCACCCGCGCCGTTCCCCGCCCGGGTCAGCCTCACCTTCTCCGTCACCAGCCGGGGCAGACCGCACCGCTCGGCTAGCCGTATCACCGGAACCAGCCCGGCATGCGCGATCAGGTTCGTGTCATCGAACGCAGCGGAGACCGCCGCCCGCGTGTGGGAAACTTGCATCTCGGAAGTGCCTTGCTGATTGTGCGTGCTGGAAGCCTGAAGAACTCCCATCATCGCAGGTCACAAGGCACTTCTTCGTTGTCCGAGACGTTATCCGCAAGGCACGGGTCGGTGGATCAAGGCTTAGTGGCGCACCGCCCTGACCTCGTGCCCGGGCCCCGTCGCGCGGCACCGGAAGCACCGACCGGGCGGCGGCCGGCCAGGCGCGGGGCGAAGCGGTCAGCCGCCGGACGGGCTCCTGGCCGGCGCCGGCCGCGCCACGCCGCTCTGCGTGACCTTGCGGTCGCCCGCCCGCAGCACGCCGGCGCCCAGTACCAGTCCGAACGCCAGCACCGTGACCAGACCGAAGGACACGATCAGCGAGGTCGCCTCCGCGAGCGAGCCGATCGCGGACGGTGCGATGAGTCCCGAGGTGTACGTGATCGTGGCGACGCCCGCGATGGCCCGGCTGGGATTCTCGCCGCTGCGGCCGGCCGCGGCGAAGGCGAGCGGCACCACGACCGCCACGCCGAGACCGAGCAGCCCGAAGCCGCAGAGCGCCAGGGCCGGCCCGGATGCCAGGACCACGAGCAGCCCGCCCGCCGTGGCCAGGAGGCCGCCGACCCGTACCGTGCGCACCGCTCCGAACCGGTCCACGATCCTGTCGCCGGCGATCCGGGCCACGGCCATGGTCAGGGCGAACGCCGTGGTCGACGCCGCCGCGAGCCCGGCGGAACTGCCCATGATGTCCCGGAGGTAGACGGCCGACCAGTCCATACTGGCCCCTTCGGCGAACACCGCGCAGAAGCCCACAGCGCCGATGACCAGTGCGGACTTCGGCGGCAGGGTGAAACGCGGCGGCGGTTCCTCGTCGGGCTCGCTGCGCAGGTCGAGCACGCCCTGGCAGGCGGCCAGGCCGAGCGCCGTCAGGACCAGCGCGGCCAGTATGTGGTGCAGCCGGGCGTCGGTCCCGACGTGCGCCGCGACCGTGCCTGCCGCCGAGCCGAGCAGGGCTCCCATGCTCCACATGCCGTGCAGCCCGGACATGATCGACTTGTCGAGCCTGTTCTCCACCTCGACACCGAGCGCGTTCATCGCGACGTCCGACATCCCCGCGGTGGCGCCGTAGACGAACAGTGCGGCGCAGAGCGTGAGCAGATTCGGGGCCAGGGCCGGCAGGACCAGGGCAAGCGTCCACAGTGCCAGCAGCCCGCGCAGGGCGGTGCGGGCACCGAAGCGGTGACTGACACTGCCGGCCAGCGGCATGGCCAGTGAGGCACCGATGGCGGGGAAGGCGAGGGCGAGGCCGAGCTGGCCCGCGCTCACCGCCGCGTGGTCCTGGATCCACGGCACGCGGGTCGCGAAGCTGCCGGTCACCGCCCCGTGCACGGCGAAGACCGCCGCCACCGCGTATCTGGCCCGCCTGACCCTCTCCGCGCCGAAGACCGGGACCGCTGAATCCTGTGTCATGCGCCGTGTCCCTCCCCTGGGAAAAGCTCGTCCGCCGGGCTAGTCCGGCGCCCGTCGCGCGGTGCGGCACGTAAACTATCAGGAACCCTGCCTGATAAATAACCCCACGGAATCGGGTGGGAAACGATCTGGAAGGATCCCGGCATGCCCGCATCCCCGAGCACCGCCCGGGCCATCAACGACCGGCTCGCCCTGCGACTGCTCCAGCAGGACGGCCCGCTGACGGCCACGCAGCTGAAGACGATGACCGGCCTCTCCCGCCCCACGGTCGCCGATCTGGTGGAGCGGCTGCAGGACGCCGGTCTGGTCAGGGTCGTGGGGGAGAGCGGCTCCGACCGCCGCGGACCGAACGCCCGGCTGTACGGGATCGTCGCCGACCGGGCCCATCTGGCCGCCCTCGACGTACGTACGGACAGCGTGGCCGTGGCCGTGGCCGACCTGCTCGGTGTCACCCTCGCCGAGGCCACCCTGCCGATCGGCAGCGACACGGGGACGCAGTCAGCCGTCCAGCTGGCCGCCGCCATGGTGGAACGCGTCGCCCGGACCGCCGGCACGGCGCCGCTGCACAGCGTCGGCATCGGCGCCCCGGGCCTCATCGACCCCGTCACCGGTGAACTCAGGGCGACGGCAGGGCTCCCCGCCTGGCACCGCGGCCTGGTCGAGGAACTCCAGCGGCGGCTGTCCGCGACCGTGCTCGTGGAGAACGAGACCAATCTCGCCGCCGTCGCCGAACACCGCATCGGTGCGGCCCGTGACCGGGACACGTTCGTGCTGCTCTGGCTCGGCCACGGCGTCGGCGCGGCCGTCATGCTCGACGGGAAGCTGCGCCGGGGTGCCTCGGGAGGAGCGGGAGAGATCGGCTTCATGCCGGTGCCCGGAACCTCGGGCGTCCCCTCCGCCGTCAACTGCGACGGTGGATTCCACTCGCTGGTGGGATCCGCCGCGGTCTGTGCGCTCGCCGCCGACCACGGCATCAGAGCGGGAAGCCCTCCGGCTGACGGCGGCCAGGAGCGGGACCCCGCAGCCGCCTTCGCCGTCAGAGCAGCGCTGCGGGCCGACGGGAGGCGTGCCGAGGACTTCCTCGCGGCGCTCGCGGACCGCCTCGCACTCGGCGCCGCCTCCGTGGTCTCCGTGCTCGACCCCGGATGTCTCGTCCTGGCCGGCGAGGTCGGCCGCGCCGGCGGTCCCGCGCTCGCCGCCCGCGTGGCGGAGCGCCTGGCCCGGATGTCTCCTCTGCGAACGGAGGTGAGGGCCGGGACGCTGGGCGGCGGGGCGGTCCTGCGGGGGGCGCTCTTCGCCGCACGTGACGCCGCCCAGGAGGCCCTCTTCGCGCCTCGGGCGCACGCCCTCGGGTGAGCGGCCGGCCTCTGCCTGTGAGCTGTTCCACAGGGGGCCCACCCGTATGGGTGAAGGTACTTCGTGGCACAATGTGTTCTGTACCAGCAGCAGCGCACTCCGGGGTCGGTGCAATTCCGAACCGGCGGTTATAGTCCGCGACCCGTCCGCATCCAGCGGCCGGTTGACCAGGTGAGATTCCTGGACCGACGGTTAAAGTCCGGATGGGAGGCAGTGCGCGGCGGGCCGTCACAGGTACGCCGCCGTAGGCGGACGCGTTTTTCCGGATCTCCGGGAGGACCGCGTCCTCGTCTTCGGTTTCCGGCGTCTCCCTGTTGCGTTCCGTTTCTCTGTCGTCATCGACAGGCCCCGGAGTTCGTGCCCCAAGAGGCAGGAGAACCCGGTGGCCACCACGGCCGAACACGCCGCCATGAGGCGGGCTGTCGCACTCGCCGCGCGCGGAATCGGCGCCACCAGCCCCAACCCGGTCGTCGGGAGCGTCATCCTGGACGCCGCCGGTGAACAGGTGGGCGAAGGCTTCCACCAGCGCGCCGGAGGGCCGCACGCCGAAATCCACGCCCTGCGCGAGGCCGGCGGGAAGGCCCGTGGCGGCACCGCCTACGTCACCCTCGAACCCTGCAACCACACCGGACGCACGGGCCCCTGCGCACAGGCGCTCATCGATGCCGGCGTCCGCCGCGTCGTGTACGCGGTCGGCGACCCGAACCCGCAGGCCACGGGCGGCGCCGACACCCTGCGTGCCGCCGGGATCGAGGTCGAGCAGGGTCTCCTCGCCGACGAGGCGGAGGCCGTCAACATCGCCTGGCTCACCTCGGTACGCCTCGGTCGCCCGTACGTCCTGTGGAAGTACGCGGCGTCGCTCGACGGGCGGGTCGCCGCCGCCGACTCAACCAGCCGCTGGATCACCTCCCCCGAATCCCGCGCCGACGTCCACCGGCTGCGCGCCAGGGCGGACGCGGTCGTGGTCGGCTCCGGCACCGCGCGGAGCGACGACCCGCAGCTGGGCGTACGCGGCGTAGAGGGAGCCACCCAGCCGCTCCGTGTGGTCGTCGACACCGGCGCCGACGCCGTCCGGCCAGGGGCGCGGGTCCTCGACGGGACCGCCCCCACCCTGATCGCCGTCGCCGACGACGCCCGGACGGACCACCTCCCCGCCGAGAACGTGCTGCGCCTGCCGCGCGCGGCAGGCGGCCCCGGCCTGGACATCGACGCCCTGCTCGCGGCCCTCCACGCGCGAGGTGTCCGCTCCGTACTCCTGGAAGGCGGCCCGGTCCTCGCCGGCTCCTTCGTCTCCGCGGGAGCGGTCGACACCGTCGTCGGCTATCTCGCCCCGGTCCTCCTCGGCGCGGGCCCCGCCGCTCTCGCCGACGCCGGAATCTCCACCATCTCCCAGGCGTTGCGCCTGGATGTGACGGAGACCGTCCGTCTCGGTCCTGACCTGCGCATCACCGCCGTCCCCGCCCCTGCTCGGAAGGGAAACTAGTGTTCACCGGAATTGTCGAAGAACTGGGTGAGGTCACCGCCGTCGAGACGCTCGGCGACGCCTCCCGCTTCCGACTGCGTGGCCCCGTGGTCACCGAAGGCGCCAAGCACGGCGACTCCATCGCGGTGAACGGCGTCTGCCTCACCGTCGTGGAGACCGGGGACGACGAGTTCACCGCCGACGTCATGGCCGAGACGCTGAAGCGCTCCAGCCTCGGCGCGCTGGGCACCGGCTCGCGGGTCAACCTCGAGCGCCCCATGGCGCTCGGCGGCCGGCTCGGCGGGCACATCGTCCAGGGCCACGTGGACGGCACCGGGCACATCATCGAGCGCACGCCCTCCGAGCACTGGGAGCTCATCAAGATCTCCCTGCCCGGCAACCTGACCCGCTACGTGGTGGAGAAGGGCTCGATCACGGTCGACGGCGTCAGCCTCACGGTCGTGGACGCGGGCGCCGACCACTTCACCATCAGCCTCATCCCCACCACCCTCGCGCTGACCACGCTCGGCCTCAAGCAGCCCGGCGACCCGGTCAACCTGGAAGTGGATGTCCTCGCCAAGTACGTCGAGCGGCTGCTCGGTGCGGGCACACCGCCGGAGCCGGGGGAGCCGGTCTCATGAGCGGGGTGGACTGGTTGAACTCGGAGGCGTTCACCGCCTTCGGACAGCGCATCATCTGGTCCGACATGCTCGGCAACACCATCGGCCTGATCGCACTGGCCCTCGGCTGGCTCCGCTCGGTCTGGACCTGGCCCGCGCAATTCCTGTCCGGCGTCGTGCTGATCGCCGCCAACGTGTCCGTGCACCAGGCGGGCAGTGTCGGCAAGCAGCTGATCGTCGTCGCCGTCGCCGTCTGGGGATGGCAGCAGTGGACCCGCGGCAGGCAGAAGACGCAGGACGGTTCCATCGCCGTGCGCTTCGCCACCTGGCGCGAGCGCGCTTACCTGGCCGGCGGAGCAGCCGCCGGCACCCTGGCCGTCGGCGGACTGTTCGCGGCCTTCCCGTCCCTCTCCTGGAGTCCGTGGGCCGACGCGTACATCTTCGCCGGCACCCTGGCGGCGATGCTCGCCCAGGCCCGCGGCATGGTCGAGTTCTGGTTCGCCTGGCTGCTCGTCGACCTCGTCGGCGTCCCGCTGAACTTTCACAGCGGACTCGCCTTCTCCGGTCTCATCTACGTCGTCTACGGCGCCCTCGTCCTCTGGGGCCTGCGCGACTGGTGGCTGCGTACGCGGACACCCGCTCTGGAAGGAGCCACGGCATGACTGCCCAGCCCACCTGGTTGCACGACCACACCCTCGAAGACCTCTCGCTGGATCCTGTCGAACAGGCGATCCGCGACATCGCCGCCGGACGGCCCGTCGTGGTCGTCGACGACGAGAACCGGGAGAACGAGGGCGACCTCGTCATCGCCGCGGAGAAGGCGACCCCCGAGATCGTCGCCTTCATGATGAGCGAGTGCCGCGGACTGATCTGCGCGCCCATGGAGACCGACGAGCTCGAACGCCTCGAGCTCCCGCAGATGGTCGCGCACAACACCGAATCGATGCAGACGGCCTTCACGGTCTCCGTGGACGCCTCGGCGGTCCACGGCGTGACCACCGGAATCTCCGCGGCCGACCGCGCCACCACGCTCCGGATGCTCGCGGGCGGCACGGCGGGTCCCGGCGACTTCGTACGCCCCGGCCACGTCTTCCCGCTCCGTGCGAAGGCCGGAGGTGTGCTCGTCCGCAACGGGCACACCGAGGCCGCCGTCGACCTGGCCCGGCTCGCCGGGCTGCGTCCCGCCGGTGCCATCGTGGAGATCGCGGGTGAGGACGGCGTGATGCTGCGGCTGCCCGAACTCGTCCCCTTCGCACGCAAGCACGGCCTCACGATCATCTCCATCGAGGACCTGGTCGCCTACCGGCGCACCTCCGAGCCGACCGTCCGTCGCGAGGCCGAGGTGCGGCTGCCCACCACGTTCGGGCACTTCACCGCGTACGGCTACCGCTCCGTCGCCGACGGCGTCGAGCACGTGGCCCTCGTCCACGGTGACATCGGCGACGGCGAGGACGTCCTCGTCCGGATGCACTCGGAATGCCTGACCGGTGACATCTTCCAGTCCCAGCGCTGCGACTGCGGGCCCCAGCTGCACGCCTCCATGGAGCGCGTCACGGCCGAGGGCCGCGGGGTCGTCGTGTACCTGCGCGGACATGAGGGCCGTGGCATCGGACTGCTTTCCAAGCTGCGGGCGTACGAACTCCAGGAGCGCGGCGCCGACACGCTGGACGCCAACCTCGAACTCGGCCTCCCCGCCGACGCCCGGGACTACGCGGCCGGCGCGCAGATCCTGAGCGACCTCGGCGTCCGCAGCCTGCGGCTGATGACCAACAACCCGGACAAGACCGCCGCCCTCGTGCGATACGGGCTCCGGATCACCGGACGCGAGCCCATGCCAGTACAGGCCGGGGAGCACAACCTGCGGTACCTGCGCACCAAGCGGGACCGGATGGGGCACGA
This sequence comes from Streptomyces sp. NPDC057428, assembly GCF_042803195.1. NCBI lineage: Bacteria > Bacillati > Actinomycetota > Actinomycetes > Kitasatosporales > Streptomycetaceae > Streptomyces > Streptomyces sp. NPDC057428. The sequence goes on along the minus strand of NZ_JBHVCT010000112.1, from coordinate 9,848 downwards.
CCTGCCCTGGCTCGACGCCACCGTCGCTTCGGCCTGCGGCAACCAGTAACCACCAGCACCTACATAACACTTACAGGAGAGACATGAGCGGCAAGGGCGCACCCGAACTGTCCGTACGCAACTGCGGAGACCTCAGGGTCGCGGTGATCGCGGCGCAGTGGCACGAAAAGGTCATGGACGGACTCGTCGACGGGGCCCTCCGTGCCCTGCACGACCTCGGCATCGACGAGCCGACGCTGCTCCGGGTCCCCGGCAGCTTCGAACTTCCGGTGGTCGCCAAGGTGCTCGCGGGCCGGGGCTACGACGCGATCGTCGCCCTCGGCGTCATCATCCGCGGCGGCACCCCTCACTTCGAGTACGTGTCCCAGGGCGTTACCAACGGCCTCACCCAGGTGAGCGTCGACACCGGGGTCCCGGTCGGCTTCGGCGTCCTCACCTGTGACAACGAAGAGCAGGCCCTGGACAGGGCAGGGCTCGAGGGTTCCAACGAGGACAAGGGGCACGAAGCGGTCACCGCGGCCGTCGCCACCGCGGCCACGCTGCGCACCGTGAGCGAACCCTGGCGCTGAGCGGCGCTCCGGGACCCCGTATTCTAAGGACCATCATGGCGAACAAAACCTTCGAAGAGCTCTTCGCCGAGCTCCAGCTCAAGGCCGCCGACGGCGACCCCTCCACCTCCCGCACCGCCGAGCTGGTGGACAAGGGAGTGCATGCCATCGGCAAGAAGGTCGTCGAGGAGGCCGCCGAGGTCTGGATGGCCGCCGAATACGAGGGCAAGGAAGCCGCCGCCGAGGAGATCTCGCAGCTGCTGTACCACGTCCAGGTGATGATGGTCGCCCGCGGGATCTCCCTCGACGACGTCTACGCCCACCTCTGAGCAGACCCCGCCCGTCCCCGGAACTCCCTCCGCACAAAGGAAACCTGACCTCATGCTGCGCATCGCCGTCCCCAACAAGGGTGCAATCTCCGGGCCTGCGATGGCGATGCTCCATGAGGCGGGCTACCGGCAGCGCAAGGAGTCGAAGGAACTGGTCCTCGTCGACCCCACGAACGAGGTCGAGTTCTTCTACCTGAGGCCGCGCGACATCGCGATCTACGTCAGCTCCGGGCGGCTGGACATCGGCATCACCGGCCGTGACCTGCTGCAGGACTCCGGGGCCGAGGCCGAGGAGATCCTCCAGCTCGGCTTCGCACGGTCCACCTTCCGTTATGCCACGAAGCCGGGCACGGCAACCGGGCCCAAGGACTTCGACGGCATGACGATCGCGACGTCCTACGAGGGCATCGTGGCGAAGCACCTCGCCGACGAGGGCGTGAAGGCCTCCGTCGTCCACCTCGACGGCGCCGTGGAGACCGCCATCGAGCTCGGGGTCGCGCAGATCATCGCCGACGTCGTCGAGACCGGTACGAGCATGCGCAACGCAGGCCTCGAGATCATCGGCGAGCCGATCATGAAGTCGGAAGCCGTGGTGATCCGCCGCAAGGGCGCCCCCGGCGACGACCCCAAGGTGCAGCAGTTCCTGCGCCGTCTGCAGGGCGTCCTGGTCGCCCGCAGCTACGTGATGATGGACTACGACTGCCGGGTCGAGCACCTGGAGCGGGCCGTCGCCCTCACCCCGGGGCTGGAGTCGCCGACCATCTCCCCGCTGCACCACGAGGGCTGGGTCGCGGTCCGTTCCATGGTCGCGGCCAAGGAGGCCCAGCGGATCATGGACGACCTGTACGAGCTGGGCGCCCGCGCCATCCTCACGACCGCCATCCACGCCTGCCGCCTCTGACGGTCCGCACGACGGCACAACCGAAGGAAGACAGCGCCGCGATGACCGCCTCCCCGCCCGGTTCTCCCGAACTCCCCGCACTTCCGGCCACCTTCAGGCCCACCGGAACCCGGGTGGTCCTGCTGTCCGTGGGAGCGGCGATGTTCGTCGTCATCACCGCCGTCGCGATGATCCTGGAGAACCTCGGGCCGGGGGAGCGGACCAGCTTCGTCTTCGTCGCGCTGCTCTTCTTCGGCGTCCTGGCCCTGCTGAGCCGGCCCCGCGTCACCACCGACGCGACCGGTGTCACGGTCGTCAACATCACCCGCACCCGCAGGCTGGCCTGGGCGGAGATCGTCCGCGTCAACCTGCGGGCCGGTGACCCGTGGGTGCTCCTCGACCTCAACGACGGCACCAGCATGCCCGCCCTCGGCATCCAGCCAGGGATCGCCAGGGAACAGGCCATCCGGGACGCCCGAGCGCTCCGCGCCCTCGTCGAATTCCACGGCAGCGGAGTGAACGACGCCACTCAGAACGGCTGAGCCCCCTGCCCCACGCGGCCGGATCCCGATTATTCTGGATGGCGGCGGTGCACCGGGTGCGCCGCCGCCCCGCACCAGAGGGCCTCCCAGGCCCGCGGGGCACATTACTGCGACCCAAGGAGTGACTCCCTCCAGCAATGGACGGATCGTCCGGTAGTACCTGCGCCGCCCCCTCCCCGGAGGCGGCGGCATGACCACCCCCCTGTTGCTGCTCCTCGCGGCATTCCTTCTCATCCTCGCCAACGGATTCTTCGTGGCGGCCGAATTCGGGCTCGTCACGGTGGAACGGCCGGACGCCGAACGCGCCGCCGCCGAGGGCGACCGCCGGGCGCGCACCGTCGTGGCCGCCCTGCGTGAACTCTCCTTCCAGCTGTCCGGCACCCAGCTCGGCATCACGATCACCTCACTGGTCGTAGGCATGCTGGCGGAACCGGCACTCGCCCAGCTGCTCGCCGGACCGGTCACCGCCACGGGGCTGCCCGCGGGGGCGGTCCCCGGAGTGAGCGTGGTGACCGGCATGATCTTCGCCTCCGCCGTCCAGATGGTGATCGGCGAGCTCGTACCGAAGAACTGGGCGGTCTCGCGGCCGCTCCAGGTCGCCAGGTTCGTCGCCGGGCCCCAGCACCGCTTCTCGGCCCTCCTGCGGCCCGTGATCACCGTCCTGAACACCGTCGCGAACCGGCTGGTGCGGCTGCTGGGCGTCGAGCCCACCGACGAACTGGCCTCCGCCAGGACCCCCGGTGAACTCGTCTCCCTGGCCCGGCACTCCGCCGAGGCCGGCACCCTGGAGCAGGACACCGCCGACCTCTTCGTACGGACCCTGTCCCTCGCCGGTCTCACCGCACAGCACGTCATGACCCCGCGGGTGAAGGTCAGCGCGCTGCAGTCGACGGCGACCGCGGCGGACGTCCTCAACCTCACCAGGGCCACAGGACTGTCCCGCTTCCCCGTGTACCGGGACCGCATCGACGAGGTCGTCGGCATGGTCCACCTGAAGAACGCCCTCGCCGTGCCCGCACCGGACCGGCTGCGCACCCCCGTCAGCCGCGTCGCCGTGCCGCCGCTCCTGGTGCCGGAGACACTGCCGGTCGAACAACTGCTCCAGCGGCTGCGCAGTGAGCAGCCGATCGCCGTCGTCGTCGACGAGTACGGCGGCACCGCCGGTGTCGTCACCCTCGAGGACATCATCGAGGAGCTGGTGGGCGAGGTCAGGGACGAGCACGACGCAGAGGGCGCGGACCGGCCCGAACTCACCCCCGTCGTCGCCGACGACGGCCGGCCCGGCTGGGACGTGGAAGGCAGCTGCAGGGTCCTGACCCTGCACTCGATAGGCCTCGACGTACCCGAAGGACCGTACGAGACGGTGGCCGGCCTGGTCGCCGACCTGCTGGGGCGCATCCCCGCCCCTGGAGACCGGGCGGAACTGTCCGGCTGGCGGATCTCCGTCCGTCAGGTCGGCCACTACCGTGCCGAGCGGGTCAGGTTCGTCCGGCTGACGGACATACCGCACACGGCGGAACGGCTGTCCCAGGACATGCTGGAGGCTGTGCGATGAGCCTCGTGCAGCTGATGTTCGCGGGGCTTCTCGTGCTGGCCAACGGCTTCTTCGTCGGCGCGGAGTTCGCGCTCGTGTCCGTAAGGCGCAGCCAGGTCGAGCCGCTCGCCGCGAGCGGGTCGAGCCGGGCCAGACAGGTCATGTACGGCCTGGAGAACCTGCCGCAGATGATGGCCGCCGCCCAGTTCGGCATCACCGTCTGCTCCCTCACCCTCGGAGCCGTCGCCGAGCCGACCGTGGCCCACCTCCTGGAGCCGGTCTTCCACACGGCACACGTGCCCGAGGGGTTCGTGCACCCGCTCGGTTTCGCGGTCGCCCTCGTCTCCGTTGTCTTCCTCCACCTCGTCATCGGCGAGATGGTCCCGAAGAACCTGGCGATGGCCGCCCCCGAGAAGACCGCGATGTGGCTCAGCCCCGGCCTGGTCGGCTTCGCCCGGCTGTGCCGCCCGGTCACCTCGGCGCTCGGGGCCTGCGCGCGGCTCGTGCTCAGGCTCTTCAAGGTCGAGCCGAAGGACGAGGTCGAGGCGGTCTTCACGAGCGAGCAGCTCAACCGTCTGGTCGAGGACTCGGGCCTCGCCGGACTGCTGGAGCCGGAGGCGCAGGAGCGTCTGGAGGACGCTCTGGAGCTGGGCAGCCGGCACGTCACCGACGTCATGCTCGACCGCGCGTCCCTGGTGACGGTGGACCCGTCCGTCACTCCGCGCCGCATCGAGGAACTGACCGTCAGGACCGGCTACTCGCGCTTCCCCGTGTGCGCGGAAGGCGGTGGCCCGTTCATGGGGTACCTGCACGTCAAGGACGTCCTGGAGCTGGAGGACGGCGAGCGTGCCGTCCCGCAGCAGATCTGGCGCCCGATGGCGACCGTGCGGGCCGAACTCCCCCTGGATGACGCCCTGACGGTCATGCGCCGCGCGGCCACGCACCTGGCGCAGGTCGCGGACGCCTCGGGCAGGGTGCTCGGCCTCGTCGCCATGGAGGACGTGCTGGAGATGCTGGTGGGTGAGGTCCGCGACCCGTCCCACCACGTCTCCGTGCCCCGCCGGACCGTCGAGGTGCAGAAGGCCATGGCCCCCACGGCCTGACCCCGCACGCCGACGGGCGACCCCTTCCGGAGCCGCCCGTCGGCGTCCGCGATCCGAGCTTTGTGTGCCGTCCCTACAGCGTGCCGGGCTCCTGGGTCCCGCGGTCCGCCGAGCTCCGTCCCGACAGCACCTCGCCGTACGCCTGCATAAGGTCCGGCAGTCGCAGGGTCGCCAGATCGTCCCTGGTGGGCGCGGTGGTGCAACCGGACAGCCGCAGATCGCGGTAGGCACAGCTCTTCTCGTACAGGGTGCGCAGGAAGCGGCCGTTGCCCAGCTCGTCGATCCAGCCCTGGTCGGTCACGTGCCCACTGATGCTGCGCAGCTCGTCCAGGGACTCCTCGTCCCACGCGTCGCCGTTCTCGGCGGCAAGCACGCCACCGATCGCGGTGAGTTCGAGGGGACGGTAGCTGGGGAAGTCGACCCGGGTGGTGAAGCGGGAGGAGAGTCCGGGGTTGGCCGACAGTAGTCTGTCCATGCCCTCGGGGTAGCCGGCGAGGATGACGACCAGGTGGTCCCTGTTGTCCTCGGCGCGCTTGAGGAGGACCTGCAAGGCCTCGTCGCCGTACGCGTCGCCCTTGCTGTAGCCGGAGTTGTAGAGGCTGTACGCCTCGTCGACGAACAGCACCCCGCCGAGCGCCGAGTCGATCAGCTCGTTGGCCTTCACGGCTGTCTGGCCCAGGAACTCGCCTACCAGGTCGGAGCGTTGGGCCTCCACCAGGTGGTCCCCGCCGAGGAGGCCGAGCGCGTAGAACACCCGGCCCAGGATGCGGGCGACGGTCGTCTTGCCCGTCCCGGACGGGCCGGAGAACACGAAGTGGCGCTTCGGAGGCTGGACCGGCAAGCCCTGCTCTGCGCGCAGCCGTGCCATGTTCAGCTGCGCCGACAGGGCCTTGACCTGGCGTTTCACGGGCTCCAGCCCGACCATGCGCTCCAGCTCCGCGAGCGCCTCGGCCAGCAGGGCGGGATCGCTGGGCCCGGCCGGGAACACGGCGGCCCGTGCCGCACCGCTCTTGCGCCGCGCCACGCCGGACACGGGCACCGAGGCTCCTGACAGCGGCTGCGGGTCCCCGCCGAGCCAGGACTCCCTGCCCTCGGCCAGGTCGGTGTCGAGCACCATGTCGCCGTCCGGCCGGCCCTCCAGCGCCGTACCGTCCGAGCCGGAGCCGGCCATGGAGACGGCGGCGAGATCCACGGCCTCGTCATAACCGTCCCCCTCGGAGATGGCCGCGAGCCTGGCCGAGGTGTCCATGAACGCCGGGTCGACGCGGTGGACCGCCCGGTACAGGGGGAGGGCCGCCGCGCTACGCCCGGTGCCCTCGTGGGCCCGCGCCAGCCAGTAGCGCAGCTCCTTGCGCTGGGGCTGTTCGCCGCGGCATCGCATCAGGGCGGCGGACAGGAGGGGCTCCGCCTGCCCGTACATCTCCAGGCGCACCCTGGCCATGCCGCCGAAGAGTCCCGACTCGATTCCAAGCTGCGGATCGTCGACGAGGTGCTGGGTGGTCCGTAAGAGCTGCTCCCAGTCCTTGACCAGGTAGGACCGGCAGGCATGCAGGAACCGCACCTGGGGATCCGTGTCGACGGGCGGCAGGCCGGCCAACGCACGGTCGAGTTCCGGGACATGGCGGCCGTCCAGCCAGTGCGACGCGTGCGCGAGCAGCAGGTCACGGGCGCTCTCCAGCACGGGCTGCACCCACCAGCCAAGCCAGTACCAGGAGTTGAGCGTGCGGCGGTGTCGCGTGCGCTGTTCGCCGAAGCGCTCCCGATGGCGGTACATGCGCAGGAGTGCCGTCGTGGTGTCGATCCGCAGCGCGTGCAGGCCGAGCCAGCCGTCCGCCATGCCGGGATCGAGGCGCACGGCAGCGCGGAACTCCTCTTCGGCCTGTGGGTAAGCGCCCATGGTGTAGGCGTCCACCCCACGCAGCCAGGCGAGGTCGGCCGGGGCCTGCAACCCCTGCGCGCCGATGTCCATCAGGTCCCCCACAAACCGTGCCCCCAGAATGTCCCGCCCGCACAGCATGCCCAGCGCAGCGCGCCTAATCACCGTGTCGGGGACGGGAATTGACCGCACCGGGACGCATCGTACCTGCACAGGGAGTGATCGGCTAAGGGCGATACCGGCGCTTCACGGCCGTGACCCAGGGTGATCGCGCGGCACCGTTGCGGAGGTCCGGCGGACAGGACGAAGCCCCCGGTCACGGGGGAACGACCGGGGGCTTCGCGTCTGCGGGGGCTCCGAAAAGCCGACATCCAGAACGTAAGACCTCGACGGGCCCCCGGTCAAGCCGAGTCGGAGCAGTTCCGGGCGGTTTTCCGGCAGGCCGGCCGGACGCCCCTCAGCCTTCACTTTCCGTGATGATCCGACTCGTCCCCGCAGTCGCGCGAGGGCCTTCCAGCCACGCGTACCCCGTGGGTGTCCGCCGGATGACGGTGTCGGCGAAGGGATATGAGGGGTCATCGGCGAAGTGCCGCTGTTCCGCGAGGGTCCAGCCGTCCCAGAACTCGGCGAGCCCGGGGCCGTCGCGGAGCCGGCCCTGCTCCCAGGAGGCACCACGGTCCCCTTCGATCCACAGCAGCCCCGCGAGGAACGGCCGCACCGCCGCGCGGCCCGCCCCCACGCCCTCGACCAGCATCACGGGGGCGGGAGCCAGTGTCTTCGGCGTCCCGAACCGCCGGGCCGTCCAGTCGTACGGGGCGTACCGCGCGGACGCGCCCCGGGAGAGCGGATCCAGCACCTGCGCCCGGAGGCGGTCCGTCCAGGCGAACAGTTCCTCATGGCTGGCCAGGTCGTCCAGGCGCAGTACGGGAGCGCCGCCCAGTGCCTCGGCCAGCCTGTCGGCGAACGTGCTCTTGCCGGAGCCGGCGTGTCCGTCGACCGCGATCAGCCGTACCGGCCCGCAGGACGGCGTGAGGGAGCGCAGTCGCCGCGCGCGGTCCGCCAGATCGTTCATGCCCCCACCCTACGAGGGCCGGCTGCCCGGCCCGGAGCATGCGCAGGTCACGCCAGTGGACCAGACCAATATTGGTCACGCGGCACGGGCCGAATCACTGGCCGGATGCGGCTCCGACCCGCAATAGTTGGCCCACCGATCGGAACCCGCAGCCCCAATCCGCCCACGACCGGGGGTCTCGCCCATGATCAGACCGACTTCACGCAGGACCGTGCTCACCGCCGCGCTCGCGGCCGGGGCAGGCGCCGTCGCCTCCGCCGGCCCGGCGAGCGCCGCCGTCTCCCGTACCTCCTCCCCCCCGGCGGCGGCATCGCTCGTGGACAACCGCTTCTGGACGACGTACACCGACTGGCGTTCCGGCTCCCGAGCGGGGACCCGGGCGGTCGCCGGCCGCAGGCCGGGCCTGGAGATCTCCGCTCCCGCCGGAAGCACCGACTACGCCGACCCGCACACCGGCACCACCAGCAGCTGGGAGTACGCGACCTGGACCTCCCCGCTCCACCGCTCGGACGTCCCGGCCACCGAGGTGATCGCGTCCTGGAACGCCCACACCCCCGAGGGCACCTGGATCCAGACCGAGCTGCGGGGGCGCTACTCCGACGGCACGGACACCCCCTGGTACGTCATGGGCCGATGGGCCTCGGCGGACACCGACATCCGGCGGACCTCCGTCGACGACCAGACGGACGGGAAGAGCACCGTCTGGACCGACACCTTCTCGGTGGACGACGCGGCGAGCGGGCTCCGTCTCGTCTCGTACCGTCTGCGGCTCACCCTGTACCGGACCCCCGGCACCCGGCTCACCCCCACGGTCCACCGCATCGGTGCCATGGCCTCGGACGTCCCGGACCGCTTCAGCGTCCCGGCCACGACACCCGGCGTCGCCCGCGAACTGGCGGTGCCCCGCTACTCGCAGAACGTCCACGTCGGCCAGTACCCGGAGTACGACAACGGCGGAGAGGCCTGGTGCAGCCCCACCTCGTCGCAGATGATCATCGAGTACTGGGGGCGGCGGCCCACCGCGGAGGACCTCGCCTGGGTCAAGCCCGGCCTCGACGATCCGCAGGTCTGCCACGCGGCGCGCTACACCTTCGACTACCAGTACGACGGGTGCGGCAACTGGCCCTTCAACGCCGCCTACGCGTCCACGTACGAGGACATGAGCGCCGCAGTCACGCGACTCGACTCGCTGGCGGACCTGGAGAAGCTGATCGACGCGGGTATCCCGGTCATAACGTCACAGTCCTTCCTCAAGGGCGAACTGACGGGCGCGGGCTACGGGACCTCGGGCCACCTGATGACGGTCGTCGGCTTCACGGCCGAGGGTGACGTGATCGCCAACGACCCGGCGTCCCCGGACAACGACGCGGTCCGCCACGTCTACGCCCGGCGCGAGTGGGAGAACATCTGGCTCCGTACGAAGCGCTACGACGCGAATGGCCAGGTCAGGGGCGGTACGGGCGGTGTCTGTTACGTCTACTGGCCCGTCAACTCAGCACCAAGTCAGCATCGAGTTCTGCGGTCGCTCGGGCTGACCTGACCATGTGCGGCCCCCACTTGATGCCGTTGTCGACGAGATAGCGGATCGCGTCGAGCATCTGCCGGTGGCAGTAGCCCTCGGGCTGACCGCCCTTGCCCCGCAGCCAGCCGGGATCCGGTAGCGCGTCCCGCGTCACGGCCCACTCGGCGTCCGACATGTCCGAGGTGTAGGTGGGCACTCGCTCGGGCTGATCGGCGGCGTTCCCGAACCGGTGAGCGAGACAATCGCACGACACGCCAGGCGAGTTGAAGTCAACGACGTCGGGCGCGTACAACATGGACAACAGGGTCTCCTGGGGCTGCTCGGTGTGTTTCGCAACCCCGAACTACTAGGGCTTTGTTAGATCCTGTGGTGTGGTTCGGGGGTTGGTGCGGGTTGGCCGCATATCGAGCAGGCGCCGGTCCAGGTGGCCAGGAGGGTCTGG
>NZ_JBHVCT010000111.1:0-17225 GCF_042803195.1 Streptomyces sp. NPDC057428 | reverse complement strand
GCGCGCCCCCCACACCGCCCGCCCGGCGGGGCCGGCGGGCGGCGGGGGGCCCCCCGCCGGTCGGCGGGGCGCCCCTCTCGCGGGTGCGGGGTGAAGGCCGTCAGCCTGCCAGGCAGGACGGGCCGAGGAGGACCTTCAGGTCACCGAAGAGGGCCGGGTCCGGCTTGACCCGGTGCCGGTCGAGCCGGAGCACGGTGGTCTTGCGCGGGCCCTGGAGCCTGATGCGCACCTCGGTGTCGCCCCGGTGGTTGCTGAGGACCTCACCGAGCCTGCTGACCATGGGCGGGGTGACCCTGACCGTGGGGATGGTCAGCACGACGGGGGCGTTGGACCCGGCGTTGGAGATATCGGGGACCTGCATCTCCATCGCGACGAGGCGCGGCACGTCCTCGCGCTTGTCGAGGCGGCCCTTGACGAAGACGACGGTGTCCTCGACGAGCTGGGTGGAGACCAGCTGGTAGGTCGCGGGGAAGAACATGCACTCGATGGAGCCCGCGAGGTCCTCGACGGTGGCGATGGCCCAGGCGTTGCCCTGCTTGGTCATCTTGCGCTGGAGGCCGGAGATGATGCCGCCCACGGTGACGATCGCCCCGTCGGAGTGCTCCCCGCCGGTGAGCTGCGAGATCGCGGCATCCGACTTGTCGGACAGGACGTGCTCGAGTCCGAAGAGCGGATGGTCGGAGACGTAGAGGCCGAGCATCTCGCGTTCCTGTGCGAGCAGGTAGGACTTCTCCCACTCGATGTCGGAGAACTCGACGTCGAGGCCGAAGCCCGGCTCGTCGCTCGCCTCGTCGCCCATGCCGCCGAAGAGGTCGAACTGCCCCTCGGCCTCCTTGCGCTTGACCTGCACCACGTTGTCGATCATCGGCTCGTGGTGGGCGACGAGCCCCTTGCGGGTGTGCCCCATCTCGTCGAAGGCCCCGGCCTTGATGAGTGACTCGACGGTGCGCTTGTTGCAGACGACCGCTTCGACCTTGTCGAGGAAGTCGGGGAACGTGGAGTACTTCCCCTTCGCCTTGCGGCACCTGATGATCGAGTCGACCACGTTCTGCCCGACGTTGCGGATCGCGGTCAGCCCGAAGAGGATCACGTCGTCACCCTGGGCGGCGAAGTTCGACTCGGACTCGTTGACGTTCGGCGGGAGCACCTTGATGCCCATGCGCCGGCACTCGTTGAGGTAGACCGCGGACTTGTCCTTGTCGTCCTTGACGGACGTCAGCAGGGCGGCCATGTACTCGGCGGGATAGTTCGCCTTGAGGTAGGCGGTCCAGTAGGTGACCAGGCCGTACGCCGAGGAGTGGGCCTTGTTGAACGCGTACCCGGCGAACGGCACCAGGACGTCCCACAGTGCCTTGATGGCCGCGTCGGAGAAGCCGTTCTTCTTGGCACCGGCCTCGAAGAGGACGAAGTTCTTCGCCAGCTCGTCGGGCTTCTTCTTGCCCATCACGCGACGCAGGATGTCGGCCTCGCCGAGCGAGTAGCCGGCGACGATCTGCGCCGCCTTCTGCACCTGCTCCTGGTACACGATCAGACCGTAGGTGAGCCCGAGGACCTCCTTGAGGGGCTCCTCCAGCTCCGGGTGGATCGGGGTGATCTCCTGCCGGGCGTTCTTTCGCTCGGCGTAGTTCGTGTGCGAGTTCATGCCCATCGGGCCCGGCCGGTACAGGGCCGAGACGGCGGAGATGTCCTCGAAGTTGTCGGGCTGCATCTGGCGCAGCAGCGAGCGCATGGGGCCGCCGTCGAACTGGAAAACCCCGAGCGTGTCACCGCGGCACAGCAGCTCGTACGTCTTGGGGTCGTCCAGCGGCAGGGCGAGCATCTCCAGGTCGACGCCCTTGTTGGCCTTCACCATCTTGATGGCGTCGTCCATGATCGTCAGGTTGCGCAGGCCGAGGAAGTCCATCTTCAGCAGGCCGAGCGACTCGCACTGGGGGTAGTCCCACTGCGTGATGGTGACGCCGTCGGTGTGCCGGACCCAGACCGGGGCGTGGTCGACGATGGGCTCGCTGGACATGATCACGCCGGCCGCGTGCACACCCATCTGCCGGACGAGGCCCTCGACGCCCTTGGCGGTGTCGATGACCTTCTGGACGTCCGGCTCGTTCTCGTACATCCCCCGGATCTCGCCCGCCTCGCTGTAGCGCGGGTGCTTCGGGTCGGTGATGCCGCTGAGGTCGATGCCCTTGCCGAGGACGTCGGCGGGCATGGCCTTGGTGAGCCGGTCGCCCATCGCGTAGGGGTAGCCCAGGACGCGCGCGGAGTCCTTGATGGCGTTCTTGGCCTTGATCTTGCCGTAGGTGCCGATCATGGCGACCTTGTCGGCGCCGTACTTCTCGGTCACGTACCGGATGACCTCGACGCGCCTGCGCTCGTCGAAGTCGATGTCGACGTCGGGCATGGACACGCGCTCGGGGTTGAGGAAGCGCTCGAAGATCAGCCCGTGGGTGATCGGGTCGAGGTCGGTGATGCCCATGGCGTACGCGACGATCGAACCGGCGGCGGAGCCTCGGCCGGGGCCGACCGCGATGCCGTTGTTCTTGGCCCACATGATGAAGTCGGCGACGACGAGGAAGTACCCCGGGAACCCCATCTGGATGATGATGTCCATCTCGTACTCGGCCTGCTTCTGCCGGTCGTCGGGGACACCGTCCGGGTAGCGGCGGCCCATGCCGGCCCGGACCTCCTCCTGGAACCAGGTGACCTCCGTGAAGCCCTCGGGGATCTCGAACTTCGGCATGAGGTCGCGCTTCTCGAACATGCCCGCGGTGTCGATCTGCTGCGCGACCAGCAGGGTGTTGGCGCAGCCCTCCTGCCAGGCGTCCGAGGAGTCGACGCCGTACATCTCGTCCGTGGTCTTGAGGTAGTAGCCCGTGCCGTCGAAGCGGAAGCGGTCCGGGTCGGAGAGGTTCTTGCCGGTCTGGATGCAGAGCAGGGCGTCGTGCGCGGTCGCCTCGTTCGCGTACGTGTAGTGCGAGTCGTTCGTCACGAGCGGCGGGATGCCGAGCTTCCTGCCGATCTCCAGGAGCCCGTCGCGGACCCGGCGCTCGATCTCGATGCCGTGGTCCATCAGCTCCAGGAAGTACCGGCCCTCGCCGAAGATGTCCTTGTAGTCGGACGCCGCCTGGACCGCCTCGTCGAACTGCCCGAGCCGCAGCCGGGTCTGCACCTCTCCCGAGGGGCAGCCCGTGGAGGCGATCAGGCCCTCGGACCACTGGGAGATGGTCTCCCTGTCCATGCGGGGCCACTTCTGCAGCCAGCCCTCGGCGTACGCGTCCGAGGAGAGTTTGAAGAGGTTGTGCAGTCCTGTGCTGTTCGCCGCCCAGATCGTCTTGTGGGTGTAACCACCGGAACCCGAGACGTCGTCGCGCTTCTGGTGCGGCTGGCCCCACTGGATCTTGCGCTTGTGCTTGCGCGACTCGGGGGCGACGTAGGCCTCGATCCCGATGATCGGCGTGACCCCCGCCTTCTTCGCCGAGTGGAAGAAGTCGTACGCGCCGTGGAGGTTGCCGTGGTCGGTCATGGCGATGTGCGACATGCCCATGTCGTTGCACGCCTCGAACATGTCCTTGAGCCGCGCGGCACCGTCCAGCAGCGAGTACTGGGTGTGGACGTGCAGGTGCGTGAAGGGCGGCTTGGCCACGGCGCTGTGCCTCCGGGAGTCGGTGAGGGCGCGGCGCGGAGCGCCTCGCCTGGGGGTGGTGACTGGGGGTGGTGACCGCTCTGCGAACGGGGGACGACGGCTGAGGGGGACAGCGTGGAAGTCTACGTCCTGGAGGTGACGGACGACGGGCACTCCGGGGTACGGTCGCGCGTTGGAAGGGCGAGAACGCCCGTCCGTTTTGTCATGAACACCATGCACCAGGAGGCACCCAGCGATGTCGGACACGCAGACCGGCGCAGAGCAGCGCGGGGAGCAGATTCTCGCCGTTTTCGACACCGCGTTCGGCGAGCTCCTCGCCGCGGATCCCGCAGCCTTCCGGGTCAAGTTCCGCAAGATGGCGGGTTCCGCGTTCGCCTTCTACCGGGGCTCGGCCGGCTTGTTCTACGCCGACCTGGACCGCGAGCAGAACGGCGGCCCGTACCTGGACGAGCGCACCAGCCGGGTCTGGATCCATGGCGATCTCCACGCCGAGAACTTCGGCACGTACATGGACGCCAACGGCCGGCTCGTGTTCAACGTCAACGACTTCGACGAGGCCTATGTGGGCCCGTTCACCTGGGACCTCAAGCGCTTCGCCGCCTCCGTCGCCCTGATCGGCTACGCGAAGGCCCTGGGCGACGAGCAGATCTCCGAGCTCGTCCGGGTCTTCGCCGGCGCCTACCGTGAGCGGATTCACGCGCTGGCGACGGGCGCGAAGAACGACGAGGTGCCGCCCTTCACCCTGGACACCGCGGACGGCCCGCTGCTGGGAGCGCTCCGCGTCGCGCGTTCCCTCACCCGGTTCGGCCTGCTGGACTCGATGACGGAGATCCGGGACTTCGAGCGGCGCTTCGGGGCCGGCGGCGGGGCGATCGACCTGGACGCCGCCACGCGCTACAAGGTGCTCGCCGCGTTCGACGGCTATCTGGAGACGCTGCCGGAGTCGAGCCTGACCCGTCCCGACTCCTACCGGGTCAAGGACGTCGTCGGCCGGCGCGGCATCGGCATCGGCTCCGCCGGCCTGCCGTCGTACAACATCCTCCTGGAGGGCAACAGCGACGCCCTGGAGAACGACGTCGTGATCTACGTCAAGCAGGCGCAGACCCCTGCGGTCTCCCGCCACATCACCGACGCGGCCGTGCGTGAGTACTTCCAGCACGAGGGCCACCGCACGGTGATCTCCCAGCGCGCGCTCCAGGCTCACGCCGACCCGTGGCTGGGATGGACCGAGCTGGACGGTTCCGGTCAGCTGGTCGCCGAGGTCTCCCCGTACGCGGTCGATCTGGACTGGTCCGACATCGACGAGCCGGAGGACATCGCGGCGGTGGTCGCGGATCTCGGCCGGGCCACGGCGACGATGCACTCGGCGGCCGACGACGAGAGCGGTCACTCACTGGTGCCGTTCTCCACCGAACGCGCCATCGACGCGGCCATCGCGGGGGACAAGGAGGGCTTCGCGGAGCTGCTGGTCGACTTCGCGCACAGCTACGGCGCGCGCGCCCGTGCCGACCACCAGATCTTCGTGGACCTCTTCCGCAACGGCCGCATCCCCGGCCTGTAGGAACCGCCCCCCGCAGGTCCTTAGGACTCGCTTACAGGAACGCATGGCACACTTTCCGGCGATGGACGTATCAGGGACGCAGATCAGAGCGGTACGCGCGGCGCTGTTCACCGCGCTCGTCGTCACGCTCTCCTCCGCGTCCCACGTGCTGCTCTCCCGGGTCCCGCTGCCGATGACGGCGGTCGCACTGCTGGCCGGCGCGGTCTTCGCCGTGGCCTTCGCGCTGGCGGGCCGGGAGCGCGGTTTCGGGGCGATCGCCGGACTGCTGGTTCCGCTGGAACTGGCGGCCGACACGGTGTTCACCACCGGCCAGCACCTCTGCTACGGCGCGGCGGGCGGCCCGATCGCGGGGCCGCTGCGCTCCGTGGGCGTCGACGTGCTCTGCGGCGGTGAGGCCGGGACGGGCCCCGACGGGCTCCCCGGTGTCGCCTCCGTCGGCACACCGCTGGCCGGGGTGGCCGCCGCCGGCGGTCACGCCGCCCTGCTGGCATCGCCCGGACCGGCCGTCCCGTGGCTGCTGCTGGCCGCGCACGTCTCGGTCGGGCTGCTGGCCGCGGCCTGGCTGCGGCGCGGGGAGTCGGCACTCGCCAGGCTCCTGCGCTCAGCGGCCGACTTCGCCTTCCGGCCGCTGCTGACCGCGGCCGCCGCGACACGCGCGACGGGACGGCGCACCCGGCCGGGCATCCGCCGCGCCGCCCGCCCGCACCCGCTCGCACCGGCACGCTTCCTCGTGCACTCCGTGGGACGAAGGGGCCCTCCGCGCTCGGCCCGCACCTTCGCCTGAGTATGCGGAAAGTCCCCTGAGCCACCCCCACACCTACGGAGCACACCCATGAGCAACCGCAACAGCCAGGCCAACAAGTCCGCCGCCCGTGAGCGGCTGCGCGCGGAGCGCGAGCGCCAGGTCAAGAAGGACAAGACCCGCAAGCAGATCGTCGTCGGCGTCTCCGTCGTCGCCGTGCTGGCGATCGCCGGCGGCGTCAGCTACGGCGTGATGCAGCTGAACAAGCCCTCCGCCTGGGAGGCCGCGGCCGACGCGAAGAACGTCACCGCCCCGAAGAACACCTCGGGCACCGACGGCACGACCGTCGTCATCGGCAAGGCCGGCGCCAAGAAGACCCTGGAACTGTACGAGGACTCGCGCTGCCCGATCTGCGCCACGTTCGAGCAGACGGTCGGCAAGACGGTGACCGGGGACGTCGACGCCGGCAAGTACAAGATCAAGTACGTCGGTGCGACCTTCATCGACAACTCGGACAGCGGCGAGGGTTCGAAGAACGCCCTGAGCGCGCTGGGCGCGGCGCTCGACGTGAGCCCCGAGGCCTTCCTGGAGTACAAGGCCGCGCTCTACTCCGCGAAGTACCACCCCCAGGAGACCAGCGACAAGTTCGCCAAGGACAGCTACCTCATCGAGGTGGCGGACACGGTGGACGCGCTGAAGGGCAACGCGGCGTTCAAGAAGGACGTCGAGGACGGCACGTACGACGCCTGGGCGATCAAGATGTCCAAGGCGTTCGACAAGAGCGGCGTCCAGGGCACCCCGACCCTGAAGATGGACGGCAAGACGCTCACCGCCGAGGGCAGCAAGAACGCCCCCATGACGGTGGCCGACTTCGACAAGGCGATCACCGCGGCCCTGAAGGGCTGACGGGAGAACCGTCGTCCGCGGAGGGCGACGGGAGCAGTTCCAGGCGTCATCCGGCCAACAGGCGGGCGAACTCCTCTTGTTCGCCCGCCTGTTCGCTCTACTCGCCAGTAGGGTCATCGTCCGTGACCAGACACCTCTCAGCAGCACCCAGCCGCCGCACGGTCGTCAAGGCCGCAGCCGCCACCGCCGTCGCCGCTCCCGTCCTCGCGGCCGCCTCCGGCGCACGGGCCGCGGGCGGCCCGGCCTTCCTGCACGGCGTCGCGTCGGGGGACCCGCTGCCCGACGGCGTACTCCTGTGGACCCGCGTCACTCCCGCTCCGGACGCCGTGCCCGGTTCGGGCATCGGCGCCGACACGGCGGTGGACTGGGAGATCGCCGAGGACAAGGCGTTCTCCCGGATAGCAGCCCGGGGCACGACCGTCGCCCGGTCCGCCTCCGACCACACCGTCAGGGCCGACGTCCGCGGGCTGCGCCCGTCCACGGCCTACTGGTTCAGGTTCTCGGCGGGCGGCACCGGACAGAGGGTGCTCTCCCCCGCCGGCCGCACCCGCACGGCGCCCGCCAAGGATGCCCCCACCCCCGGGGTCCGCTTCGGCGTCGTGTCCTGCGCCAACTGGGAGGCGGGCTGGTTCTCCCCCTACCGGCACCTGGCGGCCCGTGCCGACCTGGACGCCGTCCTGCACCTGGGCGACTACATCTACGAGTACGCGTCGGGCAGTTACCCGACCCAGGACACCGTGGTACGCCCTCACGCCCCGTCGCACGAGATCCTCACCCTCGCCGACTACCGGACCCGGCACGCCACATACAAGACGGATACCGACCTCCAGTCTCTGCACGCCGCCCACCCGGTGATCGCGATTTGGGACGACCACGAGTTCGCCAACGACGCCTGGTCCGGCGGGGCGGAGAACCACACCCCCGGCACCGAGGGTTCGTGGGACGCCCGGGTGGCCGCGGCGAAGCAGGCGTACTTCGAGTGGATGCCGGTCCGCGCCTCCACGGAGGGGACCGTCTACCGGCGTCTCACCTTCGGCAGCCTGGCCGAACTGCACCTGCTCGACCTGCGCAGCTTCCGTTCCGAACAGGCGTCGGTCGGCAACGGGGCGGTGGACGACCCGGAGCGTTCGATCACCGGGCGGGCCCAACTGGACTGGCTGAAGGCCGGGCTCGCCGGATCGGACGCCGCCTGGAAACTGGTCGGCACATCCGTCATGATCTCCCCGGTCGCCTTCGGCGCCCTGCCGGCGCATCTGCTGGCACCCCTGGCGGAACTGCTGGGACTGCCCTCGGAGGGTCTGGCGGTCAACGTCGACCAGTGGGACGGCTACACGGACGACCGCAAGGAGCTCATCTCCCACCTGCGGGACAGGGGGATCCGGAACACGGTCTTCCTGACCGGTGACATCCACATGGCGTGGGCCAACGACGTCCCCGTGAAGGCGGCGACATATCCGCTGTCCGCCTCCGCGGCAACCGAGTTCGTGGTCACTTCTGTGACCTCGGACAACCTGGACGACATCCTGCGGGTGGCCCCGCAGACGGTGTCACTCGTCGCGGCCGCGGAGGTGAAGGCGGCCAACCGCCATGTGAAATGGGTCGATCTGGACTCGCACGGCTACGGGGTCCTCGACGTGACGTCCGAGCGCTCCCAGATGGACTACTACGCCGTGTCCGACAAGACCGCGAAGGACGCGACCTCGTCCTGGGTCCGGTCCTACCGCACGCTCAGCGGCACCCAGAGGATCGAGCGGGTGAGCGCCCCGGTGCGCTGAGAGCGTGCCCCGCGCCGGGGCCGCGCGCCGAGGGTGCGCGGCCCCGGCCGCCGGCCTACAGCGTGGCGAGGAAGCCGATCGCGACCTTCCACGTCAGGTCGGCCGCCGCCTGGTCGAAGTCGGGCAGGTCGAAATCCGTGTAGAGGTGCCCGGCTCCGGGATAGCGGTAGACCTCGACGTCGGCCCCGGTCCGCTGCATCTGGAGGTACCAGCTGTTCAGCCAGTCCGGCGACTCGAAGGCGTCGGGGTCGGCGACGTGGAGCTGCACGGGCAGCTCGTCCACCGAGGCGTTCTCGGCGATGTCCGAGGTCCCGTGGAGCAGCAGCAGGCCGCGTGCCTTCGCGTCACCGAGCGCGAGGGTCTGCGCCACCGACGCACCGAAGGAGAAGCCCGCGTACACGAGGCCCTGGTCGGAGTAGGGCGCGGCGGCCAGCACGGCCCGCTTGAGCAGCTCGTCCTTGCCCACCTGATCCTTGAAGGCCATTCCCTCCTCGACCGTCTCGAAGGTGTGCCCCTCGAAGAGATCGGGCACGCGCACCTCGTGCCCGGCTGCGCGCAGCCGGTCGGCAGACGCGTGCACGGCCGGCCTCAGACCGTAGGTCGAGTGGAAAAGCATGATGTTCATGCGCTCCATGGTGCCAGGCGTGCCCCGACTCTTGGAGGACGACGGAATGGAGAACGTACTGCGGCCGCTGCTCGTGCTGGGCGGGTCGCCGGCGATCACCCTGCTGGTGGGCTGGCTGGTCGATCTGCTGCTGCGCCGGGCGGACAGCCGGCATCACGAGACGCCCGTCTGGGGTCTTCTGCGGCTCTGCCGCCCACCTCTCCAAGTGGTGCTGTGCACGGCTCTGCTGAGGGCCAGCTTCGGTCAGCTCCGGCTCGAGACCGTACGGGAGCACCGGCCCGGGATCAGCCAGACGCTCACGCTCGTGCTGATCGCCGCGTCGGCCTGGCTGGTCATCCGCGTCGCCGCCACCGTCGTGCAGTCCTCGTACGCGCGTTACGCGACGGGCACCCGCGATCCCGCCCGTGTCCGCCGCGTCCGCACCCAGGTCACGCTGATCCAGCGCGTGGTCACCGCAGTGGTGGCGACGGTGGCCGTCGCCGCGATGCTGCTGACGTTCCCGGCCATGCGCACCGTCGGCACGTCGATGCTGGCGTCCGCCGGTGTCCTCGGGATCGTCGCCGGTGTCGCCGCCCAGTCGACGCTCGGCAACCTCTTCGCGGGGTTCCAGATCGCCTTCGGCGACATGGTGCGGATCGGCGACACCGTGGTGGTGGACGGCGAGTGGGGCACCGTGGAGGAGATCACCCTGACCTTCCTCGCGGTGCGGACCTGGGACGAGCGGCGTATCACCATGCCCGTGTCGTACTTCACGAGCAAGCCGTTCGAGAACTGGTCGCGCGGCGGGGTGCAGATGACCGGCACGGTCTTCCTCCAGCTGGACCACTCCGCGCCGATCCCGGCGATGCGGGACAAGCTCCGCGACATCCTCGGTGAGTGTGCCGCCTGGGACGGCCGTGACTGGTCCCTGGCGGTGACGGACACCACCCCGTCGACGATCCAGGTGCGGGCCGTGGTCACCGCGAAGGACGCCGACGACATCTGGACGGTGCGCTGCGCCGTGCGGGAGCAGTTGATCGGCTGGCTTCGCGACCACCACCCGTACGCGCTCCCGCGGATCGTGACCTCGCCCGCGGCGCTTCCGCCCGGGGACCACTGGCGGGAGCTGACCGGCGCCGAGCAGGTCGGCACGTCCGCCAACGGCTGGGCGGCCGATCAGGACAAGGCGCCCCGTACGGGCCGCGGCTGAGCCGCCGGGCCTGCGGGGCGTCGGCGCAGACTGCGCACGCCGAGGTACCGCGGCACCCGGTCCGCGGTCAGAGCGGGCGGCGCATCGCGCGGTGCGGCATCCCGGCGTCGTCGAACTCGGGGCCGTACGCGCGGTACCCGAGCCGCTCGTAGAAGCCGAGTGCGTGTGTCTGGGCGTGCAGGTCCACGGAGGTCAAGCCCAGCGTGCGGGCCTCCTCCTCGATCGCACGGACCAGCGCCGCCCCCACACCGAGGCCGCGGGCCGCGCGGGTCACCGCGAGCCGGCCGAGCGAACCGGCCGTGGGGTCGCCGTCGGTGCGGTCCGCCGCGGCCGCGCCGTGCAGCAGCCGTCCCGTGCCGAGGGCGGATCCGTCCGCGGCGACGGCGAGGACGTGCACAGCCGTGGCGTCGTGGGCGTCGTACTCGATGTCCTCGGGCACCTGCTGCTCGCCCACGAAGACCTCCTTGCGCACCTGGAAGCAGGCCGCGAGATCACTCTCCTGAAGGGCCCTGCGGGTGCTGCACTCGACGTGGCCGGAGCTCACTCGCTCTCCGCCGCGATCGTGTCGAGGGCCTGGCGGAGGTCGTCCGGGTAGGTGCTGGCGAACTCGACCCAGCTGCCGTCGGCGGGGTGCTCGAAGCCGAGCCGGACGGCGTGCAGCCACTGCCGGGTGAGGCCCAGGCGCTTGGCCAGCGTCGGGTCGGCGCCGTAGGTCAGGTCGCCGACGCAAGGATGCCGGTGCGCCGACATGTGCACACGGATCTGGTGGGTGCGCCCGGTCTCCAGCTTGATGTCGAGCAGGCTCGCCGCGCGGTAGGCCTCGATGAGGTCGTAGTGCGTCACGGAGGGCTTGCCCTCGGCGGTGACGGCCCACTTGTAGTCGTGCTGCGGGTGGCGGCCGATGGGGGCGTCGATCGTGCCGCTCATCGGGTCGGGGTGTCCCTGGACCAGCGCGTGGTACTTCTTCTCGACGACGCGGTCGCGGAACTGGGCCTTGAGCAGGGTGTAGGCACGCTCGGACTTGGCCACGACCATCAGTCCGGACGTACCGACGTCCAGCCGGTGCACGATGCCCTGGCGCTCGGCGGCGCCGGACGTCGAGATCCGGTAGCCGGCCGCCGCGAGGCCGCCGATGACAGTGGTGCCGGTCCAGCCGGGGCTGGGGTGCGCGGCGACGCCGACCGGCTTCATGATGACGACGATGTCGTCGTCGTCGTGGACGATCTCCATGCCCTCGACGGGCTCGGCGACGATCTGGACCGGGGCGGCTGCCTGCGGCATCTCGACCTCCATCCAGGCGCCCCCGTGCACACGCTCGGACTTCCCGGCCACAGCACCGTCCACCTGCACCTTCCCGGCGGCGGCCAGCTCGGCGGCCTTCGTGCGGGAGAAACCGAACATCCGGGAGATGGCGGCGTCGACACGCTCGCCCTCCAGGCCGTCGGGTACGGGCAGGGTGCGGACCTCGGGATGCGTACTCACCCGTCGAGTATGCCTTGCGCCCGCTAGTCCTTGTGCACGGTGCCGTCGGGGTCCAGGCCCTTGAAGGAGAGGATCACGATGAGGATTCCGCCGCACACGATCGCGGAGTCCGCGAGGTTGAAGACGGCGAAGTGCGCGGGGGCGATGAAGTCGACCACGGCACCCTTGAAGACTCCGGGAGCCCGGAAGATCCGGTCGGTGAGGTTGCCGAGCGCCCCGCCGAGCAGAAGGCCCAGCGCGATCGCCCAGGGCAGGCTGTAGAGCTTGCGGGCCAGCCGGACGATGACGATGATCACGACGGCGGCGATGGCCGTGAAGATCACGGTGAACGCCTCGCCGATCCCGAAGGCGGCGCCCGCGTTGCGGATCGCGTCGAACTTGAGCCAGTCGCCGAAGATCTCGATGGGCTCCTCGTGCTCCAGCTTCGCGACCACGATCATCTTGCTGATCAGGTCCAGCAGGTAGGCGAGGACCGCCACCCCGAGGAGCGCCAGGATCTTCTTCCTGCCGCGCCCGCCGACCGTGCCGTCGCTCCCGGACGTGGTCGCGCCCCCGGTGGGCTCCCGGGGCTCAGCCCCGTCGGCCCCCTCGGCATCAGGGATGTCCGGCGTACCGATGATGCGCTCCGCCTCTGCCACGTGAGTCCCTCAACCTAGGTGCCTGACTGAGGACGAGGGTACGACACACCCGGGCGGTCCGGGGTCTCAGGCCCCGGACCGCCCGGCGTCCCCGGTCACTGGCCCCGCCGCTCCTGCTTCTGCTTGTCCTCGACGCAGAGCGTGGCCCGGGGGAAGGCCTGCATACGGGCCTTCCCGATGGGATTGCCGCAGACCTCGCAGAGGCCGTACGTCCCGGCGTCCAGCCGGGCCAGGGCGCGCTCCGTCTGGTCCAGCGTCTCCTGGGCGTGGGCGGCCAGGGACAGCTCGTGCTCACGGGTGATGTTCTTCGTGCCGGTGTCGGCGTCGTCGTCACCGGCCCCGTCCCCGGAGTCGCGCATCAGGCCTGCCAGGGCCGCTCCCGAGGCCTCCAGCTCGGTGCGCAGCCGCGCGGCCTCACCGGTCAGCTCGGCCCGCGCCGCGTCGACCTCCTCCGGCGTCCAGGGGTCCTCCCCCGGCCGGACCGCGAGCTCCCCGGGAGCCGTCGCGGCGGCGCGGGCCTGGGGCACCGCCGTGGCGGCGCCCTTTCCGACAGCCGTGGACCGGCCGGCGCTCTTCTTGGCTACCACCGTGTGGGCTCCTGTCTGCTCTGCGGCATCCGCCGCCCCCGTTGCCTTCTTCGAAGCCTTTTTGGCTGCGCTCTTCTTCGCCGTGCTCTTCTTCGCCGTGCTTTTCTTCACCGGCCCGTGGTGCGCCGGCTCGTCCGCGGGACGGTCCGCGGCCTTCTTCGCCGTCTTCCTCACCGGCTTCTCCTGGGCCGCCTCGGGTGCGTCCTGCTCACCGTCGCTCCCGGGGCTCTCCCCGGCGGCCGTGGATCTCTCGGACGCCGTCTTCGATCCGGCGGTCTTCTTCGCCACCATGGCCGCGGCCCCTTCACATAGTGTGATCTTGCACGCGAATCGTGCTGGGACGATAAATCGGCCCCAGCTCCGCGGCAACGGGGCACGCCGCCGGTTCGCCCCTCCCCGCGGCCGGGCAGTGGCGCGCCTGCAAGCGTTGTGCCCAGCTCCCCGCGGGGTAATCCGCCCACGTCCGCCCTCCGGGACTCCTTCAGGGCCGTCTGGCCATTCGGGTCACGCCCCGCCGGGCGGATAACCGGTCGGCCGTCGCCCGTACGGGCCCGTACACTGGCCGCAGCGAGAGGCATGGACGGGACGAGTAGCGTCGTACGCAGCCAGCAGCGACCCGGGGACGGTGGAAGCCCGGGGGTGAGCGCGCCGTGAAGATCACCCCGGAGCCGCCGGAAGAACGCTCTGGACGCGTGGGCTCCGCCCGCGGGCACAGGGCCATTAGACCCGGCATCGCGACCCCAATGAGGGGGCCACGGGCACACGCCCGGGGCCAAGGAGGGTGGTACCGCGGGAGCTCCGGGCTCTCGTCCCTCCGACGGAAGTGGAAGACGTCCGCCGGAGGAAGCCCGCACATGACATCGCCGCAGTACCGCCAGGTACCCGCCCAGGTCGACCTGCCCGCCCTCGAGCACGCCGTGCTCGACTTCTGGCGCGACCGCAAGATCTTCGCCAAGAGCCTCGACCGGTCCGAGGGCCGCCCCGAGTGGGTCTTCTACGAGGGCCCGCCGACAGCCAACGGCATGCCGGGCGCCCACCACATCGAGGCCCGCGTCTTCAAGGACGTGTTCCCCCGCTTCCGCACCATGCAGGGCTACCACGTCGGCCGGAAGGCCGGCTGGGACTGTCACGGCCTGCCGGTCGAGCTCGCGGTGGAGAAGGAGCTGGGCTTCAACGGCAAGAAGGACATCGAGGCGTACGGCATCGCCGAGTTCAACGCCAGGTGCCGCGAGTCCGTGACCCGCCACACCGACGCCTTCGCCGAGCTCACGACCCGTATGGGTTACTGGGTGGACCTGGACGACGCCTACCGCACCATGGACCCGGAGTACGTCGACTCCGTGTGGTGGTCGCTGAAGGAGATCTTCAACAAGGACCTGCTCGTCCAGGACCACCGCGTCGCGCCCTGGTGCCCCCGCTGCGGCACCGGCCTGTCCGACCACGAGCTCGCCCAGGGTTACGAGACGGTCGTCGACCCGTCGGTCTTCGTGCGCTTCCCGCTGACGAGCGGCCCGCTCGCGGGCGAAGCGGCACTGCTGGTCTGGACGACGACCCCCTGGACCCTGGTCTCCAACACCGCAGTCGCCGCGCACCCGGACGTCACCTACGTCGTCGCGACGGACGGCGAGGAGAAGCTCGTCGTCGCGCAGCCCCTGGTCGAAAAGGCGCTGGGCGAGGGCTGGGAGCTCACCGGACAGACCTTCACCGGCCGGGAGATGGAGCGCTGGACCTACGAGCGCCCGTTCGAGCTGGTCGAGTTCCCGGCCGAGGCGCACTTCGTCGTCAACGCCGAGTACGTCACGACCGAGGACGGTACGGGCCTGGTCCACCAGTCCCCCGCCTTCGGCGCCGACGACCTCGTCGTCTGCCGCTCGTACGGCCTGCCGGTCGTGAACCCGGTCCGCCCCGACGGCACGTTCGAGGAAGACCTCCCGCTGGTCGGCGGCGTGTTCTTCAAGAAGGCCGACGAGGCGCTCACCGAGGACCTGGCCGCGCGCGGCAAGCTCTTCCGACACGTCCCCTACGAGCACAGCTACCCGCACTGCTGGCGCTGCCACACGGCGCTGCTCTACTACGCGCAGCCGTCCTGGTACATCCGCACGACGGCGGTCAAGGACCGGCTGCTCCAGGAGAACGAGAAGACCAACTGGTACCCGGACTCCGTCAAGAACGGCCGCTTCGGTGACTGGCTGAACAACAACGTCGACTGGGCGCTGTCGCGCAACCGCTACTGGGGCACCCCGCTGCCCATCTGGCGCTGCGAGGACGACCACCTCACCTGCGTGGGCTCGCGCGCGGAGCTCACCGAGCTGACCGGCACGGACCAGTCGGACCTGGACCCGCACCGCCCGTTCATCGACGAGATCACCTTCACGTGCTCGCACCCGAACTGCCAGTTGGAGGCGTACCGCGTCCCCGAGGTCATCGACGCCTGGTACGACTCGGGTTCGATGCCGTTCGCACAGTGGGGGTACCCGTACAAGAACAAGGAGGTCTTCGAGAGCCGTTACCCGGCGCAGTTCATCTCGGAGGCCATCGACCAGACCCGCGGCTGGTTCTACACGCTGATGGCGGTCGGCACCCTCGTCTTCGACAAGTCGAGTTACGAGAACGTCGTCTGCCTGGGCCACATCCTCGCCGAGGACGGCCGCAAGATGTCCAAGCACCTGGGCAACATCCTCCAGCCGATCCCGCTCATGGACCAGCACGGCGCCGACGCCGTCCGCTGGTTCATGGCGGCCGGCGGCTCCCCGTGGGCGGCGCGGCGCGTGGGCCACGGCACCATCCAGGAGGTCGTCCGCAAGACGCTCCTCACCTACTGGAACACGGTGGCCTTCCAGGCCCTGTACGCCCGTACGTCGAACTGGGCGCCGTCGGCGGCCGACCCGGAACCGGCCGACCGCACGGTCCTGGACCGCTGGCTGCTCAGCGAGCTCGGCACCCTGGTGGACCAGGTCAGCGCGGCACTGGAGGCGTACGACACCCAGCGTGCCGGCAAGCTGCTCTCCGGGTTCGTCGACGACCTTTCCAACTGGTACGTCCGCCGGTCGCGCCGCCGCTTCTGGCAGGGTGACAAGGCAGCGCTCCGCACGCTGCACGAGGTCGTGGAGACGGTCACCAGGCTGATGGCCCCGCTGACCCCGTTCATCACGGAGCGCGTCTGGCAGGACCTGATCGTCCCCGTCACCCCGGGCGCCCCGGAGTCGGTGCACCTGTCGACGTGGCCGAAGGCCGACCCGGCCTCGGTCGACCCCACGCTCTCCTCGCAGATGGCTCTGGTACGCCGCCTGGTCGAGCTGGGCCGGGCCACGCGTGCCGAGTCGGGCGTGAAGACGCGGCAGCCCCTGTCGCGCGCCCTGGTGGCGGCGTCGGGCTTCGAGTCCCTGACGCCGGAGCTGTGCGCACAGATCACGGAGGAGCTGAACGTCTCTTCCCTGGCCTCCCTCTCCGATTCCTCCGCCGGTCCAGCGGGCGGCGGCTCGCTGGTCGACACCACGGCCAAGGCGAACTTCCGCGCGCTGGGCAAGCGGTTCGGCAAGGGCGTCCAGGCGGTGGCCAAGGCCGTCGCGGACGCCGACGCCGCCGCGCTCTCACTGGCCCTGCGCGAGGGGACGGCCGCGGTCGACGTGGACGGCGAGCGGGTCACCCTCTCCCCCGACGAGGTCATCATCACCGAGACCCCGCGCGAGGGCTGGTCGGTGGCGTCCGACTCCGGTGCGACGGTCGCCCTGGACCTGGAGATCACTCCCGAACTCCGGGCCGCGGGCCTGGCCCGTGACGCGATCCGGCTGATCCAGGAGGCCCGCAAGAACAGCGGCCTGGACGTGGCCGACCGCATCGCGGTGCGCTGGACCTCCACGTCCGCCGAGACCGCGGAGGCCCTGGCCGCGCACGCGACCCTGATCGCGGACGAGGTCCTTGCCCTGGACTACGCGCAGGGCGAGGCCGACGACACGTACGGCTCGTCGTTCGAGGACGAAGGCCTGGGGCTCGTCTTCCGCCTGCGCAAGACCGCCGAGTAGCGGCCGGCGCCGCACCGAGCGAGCGGCCCGCCCCTCTCCGGTCGGAGAGGGGCGGGCC
>NZ_JBHVCT010000110.1:0-17362 GCF_042803195.1 Streptomyces sp. NPDC057428 | reverse complement strand
GACCCTCCTGGCCACCTGGACCGGCGCCTGCTCGATATGCGGCCAACCCGCACCAACCCCCGAACCACACCACAGGATCTAACAAAGCCCTACTACGTGCCTGCGGGGAAAGACGCCGACAGCCGGTACGCATCAGGTGTGGCGTCCCTGGTCGAGCAGATCAACGGTACCGCTCCGCTTCTGGACCCATCCGCCGACGAGAAGCACCTTGTGCATCCATTGCCGGTCGACTTCGGTGAACAGTGGCTGGCGCGCCTGGATCCCATGGTGATCCCCGGCATCCGGCGCGGATCCGCCCACCTCGTGCCCTCCGCCGAGTCTGTGCTGTGGCGCGCCCGTCGTCCCGTCCACCCGCAACGCCTGGCCGACGCCCTCGCCAAGGTCATGAGGGGAGTCGTGCGCAGCCGAGGCCACCTGTGGCTTTCCAGCCGTCCCGATTCCGTGGTCACTTGGCGCTCCGCCGGCGCACACCTGGACCTGCGAGAGGCTGGCAGGTGGCTGGAGCCGGAGGAAGCGCGCGCTTGGCAGGTCGCCACACCTCAGAGGCGCACCCTCGCGTCGTTGTTCTGGCACGACTGTTACGGGGAGCGGCGCAACGAGATTGTCCTCACCGGAGTGGATCTCGATGAGCAGGCCACCCGACTGGCACTCGACGAGACTTTGCTGACCGATCGTGAGCTGGCGCAGGACAGGGATGCGTGGGCCTCGGTGCCCGACCCGTTGCTCGGCTGACGACCCCCTGGTGGAGGGGAGTCCTGCAGTCAGGCGCAAATGGACCCCGTCGACCGATGTCATGGTCGGCGGGGCCCACTCGTATGCGGTACGGGCCGGACCGGACGATGCCGTGGCTGCGACCACCGCCCGGCCCGGAGTTCAGGGGTGCGCTGCCAAGGCGTCCGGGTGCTCGTGCTCACACGAGTCGTCGATGCCGTACGTGTTCCATGCAGGGAAGGGATCGGCCGCGGGCCGCACCTCACCCTCGGACATCAGGCATGCGGACAGGGCGTCGTGGAGGGGCTCCGCGCGCAGATCCGTACCGATGAAGACCAGTTCCTGACCCTGCGTGGTCCCGGAGTCACGTGCGCCGGACGGCTCGAAGCGGGCCACGGAGCCTGCCTGCGACCAGAGACCGGTCACATTCGGCCGACTGGACAGCCAGAAGAAGCCCTTGGAGCGCAGAACCTGTCCGTACCGGCCGCTGTCGAGCCCGTCAGTGACGAACGTCCACAGGCGGTCGGGATGGAAGGGGCGGTCCGACCGGAATACCGTGCTGGAGATTCCGTACTCCTCGGTCTCCGGCATGTGGTCCCCGTTCAGCTCCCGTACCCATCCGGGAGCCTGCTGGGCCCGTTCCAGGTCGAAGAGGCCGGTACCGAGGACCTCGGACAGTTCCACGCGCCCACGGCTGGCGGGCACGATCCGGGCCGCAGGGTTGAGGCGGTTGAGCGCGGCGTTGAGCTGCTCACGCTCTCGCTCGTCCACGAGGTCCAGCTTGTTGAGCACGATGACGTCGGCGAACTCGATCTGGTCCATGAGCAGGTCGCTGACCGTGCGCTCGTCGTCCTCGTACTGGTCGAGTCCACGCTCGGCGAGGCCGTCACCCCCGGCCAGTTCCGGCAGGACGTTGGCCGCGTCGACCACGGTGACCATGGTGTCGAGCCGGGCGAGGTCGCCCAGCGTCGCCCCGTCGTCGCGTGGGAAGGAGAAGGTGGCGGCCACCGGCATCGGTTCCGAGATGCCGCTGGACTCGATCAGCAGGTAGTCGTAGCGCCCTTCGCGGGCGAGTCGGTCCACTTCTTCGAGGAGATCGTCGCGCAGTGTGCAGCAGATGCATCCGTTGGTCATCTCGACCAGGCGTTCCTCGGTGCGTGAGAGTGCCGCCTCGCCCCCGCGCACCAGTGCCGCATCGATGTTGATTTCGCTCATGTCGTTGACGATCACTGCGACTCGCAGACCTTCGCGGTTGCCGAGGACGTGGTTGAGCAGTGTGGTCTTACCGGCTCCCAGAAAGCCGGAGAGCACGGTGACGGGCAGCAGGTCCTGCGCCATGAAGGATCAGTCCTCGGGGTGCAGGAGGCCGCGCTCGTACGCCTTCACCAGCCGCTGCGGCACCTGATAGACGGAGCCGTCGACGGTGACCAGCACGAGCTGAGTCGTCGTGGCCTTCCACTGCGCGCGGCGGTGACGGGTGTTGCTGCGGGACATTTTCCGCTTCGGGACTGCCATGGAGACCTCCTGGGTCGGCGTAGGCAACGAACGCTATATGAAAATGATAGTCAATACCAAATGGCTCTGGTTGGTATGACGCCGTTTCTCCGCCGGTGATTCCTCCCGAGGGCGGCGTACTCCTCGCCGACTTGCGGTTGCCCCCTCCGGCGTGCTCTCGCGGTTGATGTTGTTCCTTGCGCACACCGATCCCGTTGCACCACGGGCGAAAGGGTGGACGGCCGGAACCGGGGGTCTTTCAGCCGTGCGGGCGGGAGTAGTTGCTCCCCTGCCCAGCCGGAAGGCCAGGCCCGGTCCGAGGTCCGTGAGGTGCGTGCGCCCCGTCACCAAGTCGTTGCGCCACGCCTGGTTCGTCCAGTCCGGCCACCGCAACGGGTCCGGGTGGCCGCCGCGTAGCGTGCTCCACAACGCCCGTCGGTGAGTGTTGCCTTCTCTGCGGCGGGTGGCTGCTCGCACTCGGATTCCTGAGCCGCTGGAGCGGCGACCGATCGGCGCGAACGGTTACGTCAGCTCGTGGGGCGCGATCACGAGCGTCTGCCCACCGAAGGGTTGCTGGGCCCGCCGCATCACGGAGGCACCTCACCGGCCATGCGCCGGTGTGCTCTCACGCTCCCTTCGTGCTGCTGGAGACGTCTCCTTCGTGTCTGCTGTTTCGCGGATCGCTGCTGCCCTGCGCTCGGACGCGGTCAGCGGCTCTCTGCTGATCGGTGCCGCCCTGGTTGCCCTGCTCTGGGCGAACTCGCCCCTGTCGCACTCCTGTGAGTCTCTGCGTTCCTTCACCTTCGGCCCCGCCGCCCTTCCGATCGCCGCCGCGATCGGCGGTGTCGCGGTCCCAGCCCTGATCTTCCGCGCTGTCAACGCCACCACCCGCGGGGAAGCGATCGGCGGCTGCATCTCTATGGCCACCGACATCGCCTTCGCCGTCCTGGCCGTCGTCGGCCGGCACCTGCCCCTCCCCGCTGCGCACCTTCCTGCTCACGCTGGCCGGTCCGGTACGGCCCCCGAGATGTGCGGAAGCGTTCAGGCGGTCTCGCCGGGACCGGCGCCGAAACCAGTTCCCGCCGCCTTCTTGATGCCCTTGGTGATGTCGTCGAGGACCGAGAGTTTCGGTGCCTTCGCGTTGACGTCGAAGCCGGAGCGGATGACGACGAGCATGTTCTTCAGGTTGGGCGAGGGGAACGCGAGCGACTCGACGTAGCCGTCGTCGCCGTTCTTCGTCACCACCTTCCAACGCACCTTGTAGCCCTTCTGGCCGGCGACCGTGACGGCCTCGGACTTGAGCTCCTCGTGCGAGGTGATCCCGCCGTAGATCTTCTCGCCGTAGGACTCCTGGGCGTTCGCCTTGATGTCCGCCTCGGCCGCGGCCTTCGCTGTCGTCGCCTTGATCTTCAGGGCCTGGGCGGGTGCGGAGAAGATTCCGCCCCGCACGCACTTCTGGGCCGTGTCGCCGGGGCAGGCGTAGTCGCCCGTGGTCAGCCCGGCGCCGATCGGGCCGGACTGACCTTTCCAGCCGTCCGGCACGGGGATGCTGATGCCGCTGGCCGCGTCGGTCGCGTACCCCTTCTCGGTCTCCGGCATCTGCTGATCCGGATTCTGGCCCTCGCCACCGCCGTCCTCGCCGCCGCCCGGTGCGCCGGGGAGGCGCGGGCTGCCCGAGGGGTTCTGCGGCGCTGTGACGGAGGCGTTGTCCGTGTCGTCGGAGCTGCTGCCCAGCATGTAGGCGCCGCCGCCGACGGCCGCGAGGAGGACGACGCCGGCGGCCGCACCCGCCCCGATGCGTATCCGGCGGCGTCGGACGGTCGCCGGCGCGGTCCGGAGCTGGTCGGTCCAGCGGCTCCCGTCCCACCAGCGTTCCTGTGCGGGGCCGATTCCTGAGTGCCCGGGGTCTGCGTGCCAGCCGGGCGGGGTCGTCTGGGTCACGAGAGCACCGTAGGCGTACTGACTGAGAATCGCATGAATCGCACAGCGTGGTCGTGGCCACCCTTCTGCACGCCGGGCCCCCCACAAGATGGGTGCCAACCCCTATGGTCCTCGGCCCCAGTCCGCCCCGACGATGGAATCGGCCCAACGGTGCTGATCCGGGAGGGACGAACCATGTCCGACGACCATGAGCGGCTGAGCGGTCCCGAGGGCCGACCCCGAGAGGCCGGGCCCGGACACGGGGGCGCACTCCGGCGGGACACCCCGCGCGGACGGGGCTACGGACCTGCCTGGCTGTGGCTCGCCGCCGGCATCGCAGGGCTGGGGGCGGGGATCGTCGTCGGTCATGGCCTGCTCATCGCTGCGGGCCTGGTACTGGCCGGCATAGCCGGCCAGCTCTACGACCCGGAGCGGCGCCGGGCCCGGAGGCGAATGCCTCGCCCCCGGTGAGCCGCAGGTTTGGTCCGACCACACACGCTGTGTGACATAGTCGGTCCATGTCTATCGCCCGGAACAGGGAGTAGCGGATGCCCGTCGAGTGGCAGCCCGTACGGCAGTCGCGCACCCACGAACTCGTGCTGCAGAGCATCGAGGAGCAGGTCCTGGCCGGAGAGCTCAAGGCGGGCGACCGTCTGCCGCCCGAGCGGGAACTGGCACCGGTTCTGGGGGTCAGCCGGTCCGCGCTGCGCGAGGCCCTCAGAGTGCTCGAGACCATCGGTGTCCTGGTTGCCCAGCCGGGTCGCGGGCCCGACTCGGGTGCGCGCATCGTGCGCAACCCCGACGACGCGCTCGGCCGACTGCTGCGCCTGCACTTCGCGCTCGGCAGCTACAGCCTGCACGACGTGCTGGAGGCGCGGGTCGTGCTCGAGCGGTCGAGCTGGGAGGCCGCCGCGCTGCATTCGCGGGCCGCGGATCTCGACGCGGCTGAACGACTGGTCGGCCGGATGGGGCAACCGGACGTCGGCGTGGCCGAGTTCAACGACCTCGACACGCGCTTCCACGTCCTCATCGCGGGGAGTTCGGGCAACGCGCTGACCTCGACGCTCACTTCGGCGGTTCGCGAGTCCGTGCGCCCGCTGATCCTCCACGCACTGGAGAGCGCCGACGACTGGCCGGCGACGGCGGGCGCGCTCAACGGCCAGCACGCGGGGTTGCTGAGGCTGATCCGCGAAGGGCGGGGAAGCGAGGCGGCGGACCTGGTCGAGGAGCACATCCGCGGCCTGCACGGGACGCTCGTCGACGGGGGCGACGGGAGTCACGCGAGCGACACGTGACGAGCGTGAGCGGGTGATCCGGAGCGCCGCGCCCGGACGGGCGGACCTCCCTGGTGCGGAAGCGAATGAGGCAGCAGCGGCAGGAACGGGAGCAGGGACGGCGCACGTGCGCCGTCCCCGCTCCCGTTCGTCTTCCGCCGTCGTGCACGCCCAGCCGCTTCCTCATTCGGACCGAGGCTAGTATGGTCGGACCATAAATCACGAGGAGGTCCCATGCGTATCGGACTCTTCGCCACCTGTCTGGGAGACACGCTCTTCCCCGAGGCGGTGAAGTCGACCGCGCTGCTGCTCGCACGCCTGGGCCACGAGTTGGTCTTCCCGCCCGGTCAGACCTGCTGCGGCCAGATGCACGTCAACACGGGCTACCAGCGCGAACCGGTTCCGCTGGTGCGTAACTTCGCCGAACAGTTCGGGGACCCCTCGATCGACGCTGTCGTCATGCCGTCCGGGGCGTGTGCCGGCTCCGTACGCCACCAGTACGAGATCGTCGCCGAGCGCTACGGCGACGCCCCGCTGCGCGCCGGGGTCGCGTCGGTCAAGGCCAAGACGTACGAGCTCTCCGAGCTCCTCGTCGACGTCCTCGGTGTCACCGGGGTCGGGGCGTACTTCCCGCACCGCGTCACCTACCACCCCACCTGCCACTCACTGCGCATGCTCCGGGTCGGCGACAAGCCGCTGCGGCTGCTGCGCGCCGTCGAGGACATCGATCTCGTCGAACTGCCCGAGGCCGACTCGTGCTGTGGCTTCGGCGGCACCTTCGCCGTCAAGAACGCCGACACGTCCACCGCGATGCTCCAGGACAAGATGCGCAACATCTCGGGGACCGGGGCCGATGTGTGCACCGCAGGGGACTCCTCCTGCCTCATGCACATCGGCGGAGGCCTCTCCCGTATCAAGTCCGGCACGCGCACCCTGCACCTCGCCCAGATCCTCGGCTCCACCCGGACCGCGCCGTACACCCCGCTGGAGGCCGCACGATGAGTACGTTCCTCGGCATGCCCGCCGCCCCGCCCCGCTCCCCGTACGGCACGGGCAACCTGCGCGGCGACCGGACGTTCCCCGAGGCGGCGCACGACGAGCTGCGCAACGAGCAACTGCGCCGGAACCTCGGCAGGGCCACCCGCACCATCAGGGCCAAGCGGCTGCACGTCACCGGTGAACTCCCTGACTGGGAGGCCCTGCGCGACGCCGGATCGGCCGTCAAGACGGACACGATGAACCGGCTTCCCGACCTTCTGGAGGAGCTGGAGCGCAAGGTCACCGAACACGGCGGCACCGTCCACTGGGCGCGTGACGGCGCCGAGGCCAACGAGATCGTCACCCGGCTGATCAGGGAGACCGGCAGCAGCGACGTCATCAAGGTGAAGTCCATGGCCACGCAGGAGATCGGCCTCAACGAGCACCTCGAGGCGGTGGGCATCACGCCGTACGAGACGGACCTCGCCGAACTGATCGTGCAGCTCGCCGACGACAAGCCGTCGCACATCCTCGTGCCCGCGATCCACCGCAATCGCGACGAGATCCGGCAGATCTTCCTCGACGAGATCCCCGGCGTCGACCCCGAACTCGACAACGTGCCCGCGCACCTCGCCGCCACCGCCCGCACCTACCTGCGCGAGAAGTTCATGACGACCCGGGTGGCCGTGTCCGGCGCCAACTTCGGCATCGCCGAGACCGGTACCCTCGCCGTCGTCGAGTCGGAGGGCAACGGCCGCATGTGCCTGACCCTCCCCGACACCCTCATCGCCGTGATGGGGATCGAGAAGGTCCTGCCGCGTTATCAGGACCTGGAAGTCTTCCTGCAGTTGCTGCCGCGTTCCTCGACCGGAGAGCGGATGAACCCGTACACCTCGATGTGGACGGGCGTGACCCCGGGGGACGGGCCGCAGAACTTCCACCTGGTCCTCCTCGACAACGGCCGTACCGCCGCCCTTGCCGACGCCATCGGCCGTGAGGCCCTCAACTGCATCCGCTGCTCGGCCTGCCTGAACGTCTGCCCCGTGTACGAGCGGGCCGGCGGCCACGCCTACGGATCGACCTATCCCGGCCCGATCGGAGCGGTACTCACCCCGCAACTCGCGGGCATGCATGCCGCCAAGGACGACCCCAACAGCTCGCTGCCGTACGCCTCCAGCCTCTGCGGAGCCTGCTTCGACGCCTGCCCCGTCAAGATCGACATTCCCTCGATGCTCGTCGAACTGCGCCACCAGCACACCGAGGAGTCGGGCACGACCGCGGAGAAGGTGGCGATGAAGGCCGCCGCCGGAGTGATGAGCCGGCCCAAGCTGTTCACGGCGGCGCAGAAGGCGGCGGCGCTCGGCCGGGTCGCCGGCGGACGTGACGCGACGATCTCGCGCCTGCCCGCCCCGTTCAGCGGCTGGAGCGACAGCCGCGACACCGCCGCCCCGCCCAGGCAGTCGTTCCGCACGTGGCTCGCGTCGGCCGAGGGGGCGGCGGCCATGCGCGCCGCCGCAGACGAGGGCGCCCGGCGTACCGCACAGGACCCAGAGGAGGACCGGTGACCACCACGGACGCACGCGACACGGTGCTGGGCCGGATTCGGGACGCCCTGGCGCTCGCGCCCGCCCGCGAGAGGCCGGTTCCGCGCGCCTACCGGACCGGACGCACGCTGCCGGACGCCGAGCGCCTCGGGCTCCTCACCGACCGGCTCGTCGACTACAAGGCGCAGGTGCACCCCTGCACCGCCGACCGCACGGCCGATGTGATCGCCGGAATCCTGCGGGAGCGTGGCGCCCGGCGCATCGGGGTGCCGCCGGGCCTGGACGAACAGTGGCTCACCGCGTACGACGGCGAGGCGCAGCGGGACTCCGCGGACATTCCCGCACCGGCTCTGGACGCCCTGGACGGGGTCGTGACCGCCTCGGCCGTCACGTGCGCCGAGACGGGCACGATCTTCTTGGACGGGTCACCGGACCAGGGCCGGCGGGCGCTGTCCCTGGTACCCGACCTCCATGTGTGCGTCGTCGACCTCTCCTCCGTCGTGGCCGGGGTGCCCGAGGCGGTGGCCAGGCTGGTACCGGAGCGGCCGACCACCCTGATCAGCGGGCCCTCGGCCACCTCTGACATCGAGCTGGAACGGGTGGAGGGCGTCCACGGACCCCGCACCCTCGCGGTGGTGATCCGCACCGACGTCTAGTGTTCCTCCCGGCAAACATTGCCGGTCGCGGCACCAGCGACGGCCACCCCGCTGATCCGTCACCTCTCGGACGAGGCCTGGCGTGCCACCCGGTAGCGGAGGTAGAGGGCGCCCGCGCCGACGGAGCGGTTTTCGACGAGTTCGAGGTCGACCCGGCGCTCGTGCCGGGGAAAGAACGGAATGCCACCTCCGACCAGCACCGGGTGGACCATGGCCTGGTACTCGTCGATCAGGTCCAGTGCGGCTGCCTCGGCGGCGAGAGTAGCGCCGCCGATCGCGATGTCGCCCTTCCCCGGTGCGGCACGCAACCGCTCGACCTCCTCCGCCAGACCGTCGGAGGCCAGACGGGCACTGCCCTGCACCGTCGACAGCGTGGTGGAGAACACCACCTTCGGGAGCGGGTTCCAGAGCGAGGCCCACTCGAGCGCCGCGTCGTCGGCCGCCGGATCCTGATCGGCGGTCTCCCAGTACAGCATCGTTTCGTAAAGCCGCCGCCCCAGCAGGTGGACGCCGACCTTCCGGATATCGTCGATCCAGAAGCGAAAGACGTCCTCGTCGGGTTCCGACCAGTCGAAGCGGCCGTCCGGTCCCACGATGTAGCCGTCAAGGGAGACGCCCATGGAGTAGGTCACGCTGCGCATCAGAAGTCCTCCTCGGTCCGGCTTCGACAGTACGGCCATCGTCCTGCGGCTGACGCCGGACTCGTCACGGCTCGCGGTGTTTCACCTCCAGTGGGGCGAAGGACACGCCGGTGACCACGCCGTCGTCATCCCAACGCAGAGTCACCGTGTCCCCGTTCACGTCCACCCCGCCCACCGTCGAGCCGAGCGCGGCGGTGGGCGGCTCCGCCGTCAGCGAGGTCATGCCAGGAATGCCAGCCTCTCGCGTCGCACGGGATGGGAGAAGCCGTCGCCCGCGGCCCAGCGGGCGACCTCACCGACGGCCAGGTCGGCCAGCCGCCGCAGTTCGTTGCCCTGGGACCCCGCGAGGTGCGGGGTGATGAGGGCGTTGTCGCAGTCCCACAGCGGATGGTCCTCCGGCAGCGGGTCGGGGTCCGTGACGTCGAGCACCGCCCGGATCCGTTCGGCCCGCAGTACGTCGGTGAGGGCCTCCTGGTCGACGACCGCTCCCCGGGCGGTGTTGACGAGGACGGCGTCGGGCCGCATCGAGGTGAGCAGCTCCCGGTCCACCAGTCCCGTGGTCGAGGGCAGCAGCGGCGTGTGGACGCTGACCACGTCGCTCCCGGCGAACAGGGCGGGCAGGCCGACGGGGTGGGCCCCCAGCGCCGTCGCCTCCGTGTCCGTGACGTACGGGTCGTGCAGAAGGACCCGCAGGTCGTAGGGACGAAGGAGTTCGATGACCCGTCGGCCGATCAGCGATGCGGACAGGATGCCAACCGTACGGCGGTAGTTGCCCACGCCGGGGGGTGTGGCGAGCCAGGCGTCGCGTGCCCGCGTGGCGCGGTAGTCCCGGGCCCGTTCGAGGACCCGCTTGCCGGACAGCAGGATCATCGCGACCGTGTACTCCGCGACCGGCAGGGCGTTGGCCGCCGCCGCCGCCGACGAGACCTCGATGCCCCGGTCCCAGCATGCCTCGGTCACATGACCGCGCACCGAGCCCGCGGTGTGCACGACGGCCCGCAGCGCGGGCGCGGCGGCCAGCACTCCGGCGTGGATCGGCGGGCAGCCCCAGCCGGTGACCAGGACCTCCGTGTCCGCGAGCACGGCACGCGCCGTTCCGGTCGTGAAGTCGTCGAGCGCCGGCTGCGGCGCGAGGGTGCACACCCCGGCCAGGGCCGCCAGGGAGTCCGGGGGGAGCACCGCGGCCGCGGCGTCCGCTCCCATGGCGAGTGCGGCGCGCGGCCTGCGGTGGGCGGGGGGAGTGCTGGGCATGGTTCTCCTGAGCGGTCGTCAGGGCGGGTCGGTACGGATATTTGACGGCGCCCGCCGTCAGTCCGGACCGCCGGAAACGCTGGAGCAGGGCGAAGGCGAGGATCAGGGGCAGCACCGCGAGCAGCGGACCCATGATCACCACGGGGTAGTACTCGGGCGACACGGACGCGGCGCTGTTCCAGGTGCAGAGGCCGAGGCTGACCGGATACAGGTCCTGATCGGAGAGCATCACCATGGGCAGGAAGAAGTTGTTCCAGATGGCGGTGAGTTGGAACAGGAAGACGGTGACCACCCCGGGGCCCAGCATTCGGAGCGCGACCCGGAAGTAGGCCGCCAGCTCGCCGGCGCCGTCCATCCGCCCGGCTTCGAGCACCTCGTCCGGCACGTAGCCCTGGCTGTTGAAGAGGACGGGGATGAAGACCGCCCAGAAGGTGTTCACCAGCCCGGCGCCGGAAGCCATCGGATGGAGCGGCAGGGCGAGCACCGGCTGCGCCACCTGGTCGGTGAGCCGCTGCCAGAAGGCGGACACCCGGCGGCTGGGCCCGTCGGCCAGCGAGACGTTCCAGGCGCCCCCGCCGTGTGGCGAGCACGGCGGGCGCCGACCGTGTCCGCTCCGCTTCCTCCATGGGGCGGACCACCCCGTGCCCGCGCCTCAGCATCCCCGATGCGGCGAGTTCCTCGACGTCCCGCCGCAGCGTGACCGCCGAGACGTCGAGCTCGGTGGCGAGCGAACTCACCTTGACCGCGCCCCGCGCGTGCACCACCGCGAGTATGCGCTTGCGCCTCAGCTCGACCGGCTCCCGCATGGCTGGCCCCCTTGCCTACCGCTGTGCCGTGTTCGTCTGAACGTTTGCGTGAGCGGTCGCAGCATAGCGAGGGGGCGGGGCCGTGGTGCGATCGCAGGACGGGACGATGATCCGCCCAAAGGAATATGTGTCTACCATCTGACCCGCAATGGACACCATCACACTCTGGCAACTGGCCGCGCTCGCGGCGGCATCCACGCTCGTCGGTTTCTCCAAGACCGCAGTGAGCGGTGCCAACACGATCAGCCTCGCCGTCTTCGCAGCCGTACTCCCGGCACGCCAATCGACCGGCGTGCTGCTCCCGATCCTGATCGCGGGCGACGTGCTCGCCGTGCTGGTCTACCGCCGTCACGCCCACTGGCCGACCCTGCTGAGGCTCTTCCCCGCCGTCGCCGTGGGCGTCGCGGCGGGCACCCTCTTCATGATGTGGGCCGACGACGCCGCCGTACGGACCTCGATCGGCGCGATCCTGCTCTTCATGGCCGGTGTCACCGTGTGGCGACGGCGGGCACGCCCCGAGGAGGCCGCGGACGAGGACACGTCCGGTCCCACGGGCGTGGGGCGCCTGAAGGCCCGCTCGTACGGAGTGCTCGGGGGGTTCACCACCATGGTCGCCAACGCGGGCGGCCCCGTGATGTCGCTCTACCTGCTCTCCGCAGGCTTCCGGAAGCTGGGCTTCCTCGGGACCTCGGCGTGGTTCTTCCTGATCGTCAACACGTCCAAGGTGCCCTTCAGCGTCGGCCTCGGACTCATCGACGCGCAGTCGCTCCTGCTCGACGCCGCTCTCGTGCTGTTCGTCATCCCGGGCGCGTACCTCGGCCGTGCCTGCGTCGGCCGGATCAACCAGAAGCTCTTCGACCGGATCGTGATCGGAGCCACCGTCCTGGGCGGCCTCCAGCTGCTGCTCGTCTGAAGGCCGCCCAGGGGCGGGGCAGACGATGCCCTCGGCGATCTCCGCCTGTTCACGGGCGCTGCCGTAGGTGACCGGGGTGCTGTACGTACGACGCGCGGGCGGCACGTGAGGTCGACGTCCTGATCGTCGATGCCGGCCCCGCCGGCCTGGCGGCAGGCGCCGGACTCGCCGGAGCGGGCGTGGACCGGGTGGAGATCCTGGAACGCGAACAGCGGGCGGGCGGCATCCCCCGCCCACGCCAGCTCACCGGCGCGTCGATCCGCAGGGCCCGCCCGTGCGGATCTCGGCGCTGTGAGGATGTTCCCGGGGTCTGGGGAGCCCGGCCGGGGCTCGCGCATCAGGGAATGAGCAGCCAGTCCGCGCCGACGGCCGCCACCAGGCCGATGCCCAGCAGCCAACTGCCCATCCGGGTGCGGCCGTTCCTGCTCAGCTCGATCACCACACCGCAGAGGATGAGGGCTAGGCCGTACACCCCGACGACCAGTACGGAGGAACGGCTGGCGATGTGCAGTGCGAGGACGGCGGCCATCAGCGCCATGCCCACCGAGGAGACGACGATCCGCAGCTGCCGTGCCTGCCGTGGCGTCAGTCTTCCGCGCTCCCCCTCGGCGGGCTCGGGTATCACTGCCGTGGTCGCGTCCTGCTCCTGGTCACGCTCCGGTGCGGCCTGGTCCTGTTCCTGGTCAGAAGTGCTCATGAGGCCGGATCGTAATGGCTGCGCCGCGGGACGTGCGCCGGACGGCCGGATCGCCGGGCACGATCAGGCGATCGACGCCGAGACGATGGCGGACACCGCAAGGTTGCAAGCGGCGGTGACCCACACCGCCGGGTGCGGTTCCCGCTCCACCAGCGTGGCCCCCAGTCTGCCGGGCGTCACGAGGTCGACCACGAGGAAGGCGACGGCCATCATGACCAGCCCGAGCAGTCCGAAGGCCGCGGTCGAGACGAGTCCCTTGCCGAAGTCCTCGTACGTCGTCCAGATCGACGTGAACACGATGCCGCCGACACCCAGCAGCGCCGAGCTCAGGAGCACCGCGGCATTGCGGTTGCGCTCCTCCCATATCTGGCGGCCGAGCTTGCCCGGGGTGAGGGCGTCGATCAGAAATATGCCGAGGACGAGCAGTACGACGCCGAGGGCGCCGTATGCGATGGCACGGCCGAGGCCGTTGATGATGTCGGTCATCGGGGCGTCCGTCTCCTGAGCGAGTGGTCGAAGAATGGAACGTGAGCATGACAGGCGTGATCAACATGCCGTCGGGAAAGCCCAAAACCTATCGCACGCGGATGCTCACGCCCCTGGCCGGTCTCCCCGCCGCAGCCGGGGAGCTTCCGCCGCCGCGTCCACGGCCGGGACGCCCCCGCGCTCCGGCGCCCCGGACCCGTCCGGCGGGGGGTCCACCCGGCCCGCCAGTTCCAGGGCCCAGCGGATCAGCCCGGCCACCCCGATCCCGTACGGGTCCGACTCCCGGAACTCCTCGACGGCCCCCGCCCCGCGCCTCAACAGGCGTGCTCCACCAGCCGCGTTGCCCCGTGCGGAGTGCGTAAGACCCACCGCCATCTGCGCGAGCCCACGCCAGAGTTCGCGCTCGGCGTCCGGACCCGACTTCCAGGCGTCCTCGAAGACCTCGTGGGCGTGGAAGGGCATTCCCGCGTCCAGCAGCCGTTGCGCCTCACGAACCGTCTCGCCGGGGGAGCGGACCACGCCTTCCGGCTGCCGCTCCACCCCTTCGGTGCCGTAGGGCAGGGGGCGCCCCAGTCCGTCCCGGGGGCGCGCGTTGCGCGCCCGTCCTTCCTCGTCACGGTCCCTGCGCGATTCGTCCACCGTCCGATTGTGCCCCGTACCTGCGGAGAACCGGCTCAAACCTGTCCGTGGGCACCCGCGCGCGACTAGGCTCGGGATTCCGCAATCACTCTGGGAAGGGGAGGCATGAAGTCGTCCCGGCCGTTGTACGAGCGCGAACCGGAACTCGCCGCAGCCGCACAGGCGGTGGACGCCCTCTGCGGAGGTCAAGCGGCAGGCGGACTGCTGGTGTTCAGCGGCGAAGCCGGCATCGGCAAGACCGCGCTGCTCACCGAGATCCAGACGATGGCCGCCGACCGCTGCACCATCTGGTCGGCGCGCGGGGGCGAGACGGTGACCTCCGTGCCCTTCCACGTCGTGCGCCAGCTCCTGCAGCCCGCACTGGACCGGTTCCCCGCCGACGAGGCCCGAGCCCTTTTCGGGGACTGGTTCGAGATCACCGCGCCCGCACTCGGTCTGGCCGAGCCGAGCGGGCCGCAGCCCGACCCGCAGGGCGTCAGGGACGGCCTCGACTACGTGGTCTCCAGGCTTGCTTCCCGGCTGAGCCACCGGCCTTTACTCCTCATAGTGGACGACGCGCACT
Source organism: Streptomyces sp. NPDC057428 (assembly GCF_042803195.1). Lineage (NCBI taxonomy): Bacteria > Bacillati > Actinomycetota > Actinomycetes > Kitasatosporales > Streptomycetaceae > Streptomyces > Streptomyces sp. NPDC057428. The sequence goes on along the minus strand of NZ_JBHVCT010000110.1, from coordinate 2,790 downwards.
GGGCGGACGGCGAATCCCTCGCCTGGCTGGCCGGCTTCACCGCGCGGCTCTCCGAACTGCCCGTCCTGGTCATCCAGGCACACCGCCCCCAGGAACTCGAGGACCGCAACGCCGACTGGGCCATCGGCCGGACCCCGGAGAGCAGCGGGGTCGCCGGCCACCCCGCGCTGATCAGGGTGGCACTGCGCGCCCTCACCCCCGACGCCACGGCCGAACTGGTACGGGCCGGACTGGGAGACCACGCCGACGACCCCTTCTGCCGTGAGGTCTGGGCCGTCACCGGGGGCAACCCCTACGAGGCGGTCGAGCTCGTCGCCAAGGCACAGGACCGCGAGCTTCCGCCGGTCGAGGAGTCCGCCGGGATGCTGCGCGAACTCGGCGCGTCCGCACGGGGCAGCGGACTCGTCGCCCGGCTCGAACGCCTGGGTACCAACGCCAACCGGTTCGCCTGGGCGGCGGCCGTGCTCGGCACCGAGATCTCCCAGGAACTCGCCGCCACCCTGGCCGGGATGAGCTCGGCGGAGGCCGCCGACTGCACGGCCCGGCTGCGCGACGCCCGTATCGTCAGCGGATTCGACCCGCTGGAATTCGTCCACCCCCTCATCGCCAGCGCCGTGTACCGCTCCATCCCGCCCGCCACACGCACCGCCATGCACGGACGGGCCGCCTGGGCGATCACCCAGGCCGGACTCGGCGCCGCGGCAGCCTCCCGGCATCTGCTCGAAGTCCACCCGGACGACGACCAGGAGCTTGTCTCCCAGCTCCGCGAGGCGGCGCGCCAGCACCTCGCGGTCGGCGCCCCCGAAGCCGCCAGGCGCTGCCTCGAGCGAGCGCTGGAGGAACCGCCGCGCCCCCACGACCGTGCGTCGCTGCTCTACGAACTCGGCTGCGCCACACTGCTGTCCTCGCCCGCCACCACGGTCCAGTACCTGCGCGCCGCCCTCGACACGCCGGGACTCGACGGGGCCCTCCGGATCGATGCCACGTTCCGCCTCGCCTCCGCGCTCTCCCACAACAACCAGCTCAAGGACGCGGCTCTGTCACTGGCGGCAGAAGCCTCCCGCACGGCTCCGGGCCCCGGCCTGATGCGCCTCCAGGCCGCCCACTTCCTGTGGGAGGGCATGCAGGCCACCGAGGACGACGGCCCCGCGCGGTCGGCCCGGCTCGCCCGCAACGCCGACCACCTCAAGGGCCGCGACAACGCCGAGCGGGCCCTGCTCACCCTGCGGGCCTTCGACGCCATGCTCCGTGGCGAGAACGCCCAGGTCGTCATCGATTTCTGCGAACGCGCGCTCGTGGACGGCAGGCCCGCGCGGGGGCTCGGCTGGACCGACTCCGAATGGGGCTTCGAACTCCCAGCGATGGTCGGCATCACCTACGCGTTCACCGATCAGCTCGACAGGGCCGAGAAACTCTTCGGCGAGGCGGTGCGCGCCTTCGAGATCTCCGGCTGGAGCGGCGCCCACCTCGCGTTCGCCCACACCCTGCTCGGCCTCGTGCACCGCCGCCGCGGACGGCTCGCGGAGGCGGAGGGCTTCCTGCGCGAGGGGCTGCGGCTCGCCGACCGCGCGGGCAGCGGACTGCCCGTCCACTGGGACGCCGCCTGCCTGCTCGTCGACACCCTGATCGCCCGCGGGCGGACTGCGGAGGCGCGGCTGGTCGCGGACCGGTACGACTTCGGCCCGCCCTACCCCAGCGCCATGGTCCTGCCGGACGCCCCCTGCGTACGAGGCCGGCTGCTGCTCGCCGAAGGCCGGACCGAGGACGCCGTGGCCGAGCTGGAGGCAGCGGGAGCGGCGTTGGAACCCCGTGGCCGGTTCAACGGCGTGTGGGCACCCTGGGCCGGCGACCTCGCCCGCGCGCTCGCCGACACCGACCCGGGCCGCGCCGCACAGCTTGCCACCCGCGCCCGCGTCCACGCGGAGCGCTTCGGCACGGACACGGCGATCGGTGAGGCCCTGCGCTGCGTGGCCCTCTTCGCGCCACCGGAGGAGGCCGTCCACCTGCTGGCCGAGTCGGTGCGCCACCTCGAGGCGTCCTCGTCGGCCTACGAGCACGCCATGGCCCGTTTCGAGTACGGCATCGCGATCCGCTCCCAGAGGGAGGTCGCGCGTGCGCAGAAGCTCGCGGCGGCGTGCGGCGCGGAGGGGCTGGCGACCCGCGCCCAGCAGGTACGGACGTCGATGCGGTCCTCAGAGTGAGGTAATGTTTGTCCTGCGCGGCCACCCGGGAACACCGGGCGGAATCGCATCGGGACGTGGCGCAGCTTGGTAGCGCACTTGACTGGGGGTCAAGGGGTCGCAGGTTCAAATCCTGTCGTCCCGACTGGAGACAGTCGAGGTCAGGGCCGGTTTCGGAGCAATCCGAAACCGGCCCTTGATCATTTTTGGGGACCAGTTGGGGACCAGCTGGAGGTCCGGCCTCCTTGACCGGGTCAGCGGGTCATGACGATGGGGCTCGGCAGCGAGCGTGGTGCGCGCAACACGTTGAAGTGGGCCGAGAGCGCCGCCCCGGCGGCCGTGATCTTGTGGACGTCCGGGTGCAGATAGCGCTGGGTGGTGGTCAGTGAACCGTGGCCGGCGATTCTGCGGAGGACGTGCACTTGGACCCCGGCGTCGGCGAACCAGGTCAGTCCCGTGTGTCGGAGGTCGTGGCGGCGCAGATGCTCGTAGCCGAGCTTGGTGACGACGTCGTCTGAGGTGACCCCGGTGGTGTGGACACTCTGACAATGGATCTTTCGATCCGAGGAAGGGTGTCCTGGTGGGACGTAAGTCTCCGTATCCGGCGGAG
>NZ_JBHVCT010000109.1:0-17490 GCF_042803195.1 Streptomyces sp. NPDC057428 | reverse complement strand
CCCGGGGCCCCCCCCGGGGGGGGGGCCCCGCCGCCGCGGCCGCCGGCGCCCCCCCACGACGCCGGAACCGCGCGGTTCCGCGAGCGCTGACCGCGCCGGGTTCTGTCGCTTACGTCAGTTCGGGTACTTTCCTACCCATTCCGACGTGTTGTCCGCACTGCCGAGGCCCGACAGGTGGTGGAAGGGGGCGACCTTGAAGTAGTTCTGCCCGGACAGTTTGGCGAAGGCAATCTCGTAGTTGGTGTTGTTCACCACCGACGAGACGTTGTGCCACATTTCCTGGTGGACCTGGCTGAAGTCGAAGTCGTCCTGCTGACCCCACCGGACCTTGAGCGAGGTGCCCTTGTAATTGGAACTCGTGTAGAGGCAGAACTCGTAGGTGGCCGAGTCGCAGCCACCGTCGGTCGCCGGCGCCGCGGCCGCCTCGGTGACGGTACCGGCCAGGGTCGCGCCGACCGCCGCCATTCCCATGACGACTGTCGCGAGTTGCTTCTTGAAGGTAGCCAACTGAATGCCTTTCATCGGTTGCTCCGGAAGCCACATGGCTCCGATGTGTCAACGTCGGTGTGTGCCTCTGCAGTTCACATCTGCCGAAAGTCTCCTGTCGGTGGGATCACCGCGTACACTGACCGTGCGCACAGCACACTCCCGGACGGCGGGATGTCGCGATCGGCCATCTCGCGGATCTGGCGGGCGTTCAGCCTCAAGCCGCACATCGTGGAGACCTGGGAGGCGTCGACAGAAACGCAGCTCGTGACCGAGGGCCGCGACGCGGGGTCATCCACCTGACCCCGCCCGAGAACGCCCCGGCAGTGGCGGGTCACGGCACCTTGGGTCCGCCGAGATATGTCCCGTGCGCGTCGTACGGCCACGCGTTGGCCACGCAGCCGTCCAGTCCGTCGATCTGCTGCATCATGGCCGGCGCCGGCCTGCCGGGTCCCGGGCATCCCTCGTGCCCGTGCCCGATGCGGTGTCCGACCTCGTGATTGATGATCAGCGCGCGGTAGTCCGACAGCGGGCCGGAGAACTGAGGGGATCCGGAGGTCCAGCGCTTCAGATTGACGAAGACACGGGAACCGACGTCACAGTTCACCTCTCCCCCCGTGTCCAGTCCCGCGGCACCGCAGATCCTGTCCACCGTCGCGGGGGAGGCGATGACGACCACGAAGTCCCGGTCGCCCTCCGACACGAGCTGGAAGCCGTCGTGGCCGTCCGCCGTCCAAGACCTGGGGTCGGAGAGTATCCCGTACACCTGCCGCGCCGCGTCGTCCGCAGACAGCCCGATTCCCTGCTCCACACGGACCTTGAAGCGTCGGATCGTGCCGGTGCCGACCGGTGGTGCGGACAGCCTCCCCGTGACGAACCCGTCCGTGTCCTCTGCCAGGGGGGAGGGCGTGCTGCCCGGTGGAGCCTTTGTCGAGGCGTGTCCGGGTGCCCCGCTCCCGTGGCCGTGGGTCACGGGAGCAGCGCTGCTGGACGTGATGCCGAGGAAGCGCAACAGGTGCGGGACACTCAAAGCGCCGACCGCGAGGAGAACGCCGACCAGCGCCAGCAGCACCGGGCGCCCACGCCGGGGCCGGGCCGCGGGAGCTTCGGTGCCGCTGGGCTGCCGCGTTCTTGCCGGCGGAGCAGAGTGATGTGCCATGTTCGTTGCCGATCCACGATCCGGAAATCCGGGAAGAGAGATCCTCCCCACCTCGCACGAGACCGGTGAGCGCTTTTGTTCACTCCGCCCTCGGAACGTGACCCCGGAGACAGGCCGACCGGACCCTGCCTACCAGGAACGGCCACTGTGCGGGTGCTCCCGTCAGAAGTCGAGGCTCCACCCTGCGAGCCGGCCAGGTTCCGGATCGGCGTTGGGGATTCCGGGGGTGGCGTCCTGGACGCGCAGCCGCCAGGTGCCGTCGGCGGGCACGGCCGAGGCGTCCACGGTGTACGTCGCGTGCAGTTCCGTGCCGTGGTCCCAGTTGAAGTCCTTCACCGGGACGACGGTGCCGTCCTCTGCGACCAGGGTGATGACCTGCGCCCCGATGAAGTCCTTGTAGAGGTCCACGGTGACCTTCAGGTTGCCGGGTGCCGGACCCTTGCGGCCGGTGACGACGAGCGGCGACTCGACGGTGCCCCACTTCGGGATCGTGTACGAGGAGGGGTTGACGAAGTGATCGCCTCCCGAGGGCAGGACGGTCCACACCACGGGCAGTTCACGCCTGTCGTGCGCCGACGTCCTGATGGTGATGGTGGTCCTGAAGTCGCCCGCCTTCCTCGGTGTGCCCGAGATCAGCCCGGTGCGCCGGTCGATGGACAGGCCCTTGGGCAGACGCCTGGCGGAGTACGTCAGCTTGCCGGGGCGGCTCGTCGTCGCCACGATCTGCCGGCTGACGGGCTGCCCGACCGCGACGGGACCGGTGGGCAGGGAGACGACCGCGACGTGCTGGACGAAGCGCGGGCCGACGTTGACGGCCGCCCAGGCGTTGCCGACGGCCTCGTAGGCCCTGCTGTTCCTGCCGTACAGGTCGGTCGCGGCCCGCAGGGTCGCCTCGCGCGCGGCGGCGTAGTCGGTGGTGCTGGTCATGTAGACGGTCAGCGCGCGGTACCAGATGTCGGTGGCGTTGCGCAGACCGAGACCGGCCACCGGCCTGCCGTCGTAGGTGGGGCTGTCGTAGTCGACACCGTTGATGGTCTTCCTGCCGCTGCCCTCGGCCAGTAGGTAGAAGAAGTGGTTGCCCACTCCGGCCCCCAGGTGCGGGTCGAGATTCTTGGTCTGCGGGGACCAGTAGTCCTGGGACGTGCCCTTCACCGGGTCGGCGTCCTTGGAGGGGTGGTCCATGTAGCGGATGGGCTTGCCGTTGCCGCGGATGTCGGACTCCTCTCCCACCAGGTAGTCGGGGTGGTCGACGGGGTTGTCCGCGAAAAACTCGACGGCGGCGGCCATCATGTCGCTGGTCGACTCGTTGAGGGCGGCGGTCTCGCCCGCGTCTCCCAGACCGGCGGTACTGGAGGTGACGCCGTGTGTCATCTCGTGCGCGGCGATGTCCAGCGAGGTCACCGGATTGACGCCGCTCCCGCCGTCGCCGTAGCTCATGCAGAAGCAGCCGTCCTGCCAGTTGGCGTTGGCGAGGTGGTCGCCGTAGTGGACGCGCGAGTAGCTGCCGCGTCCGTCGTTGGCGATGCCGTTGCGGGCGAAGCGTTCGCTGTAGAAGTCCCAGGTCTGCTGTGCGCCGTAGGCGGCGTCCACGGCGGCGGTCTGCGGGCTCGCCCCGGCGCCGTCGCCCCAGACGTCGTCGTCGTCCGTGACGAGGACGCCTCGCGAGTCCACGGAGGCGTCGAGGGTGCGGTGACCGCCCCGTCGGCCGTCCACCAGCGCGTAGGTGCCGTCCTCCTGACGCGTCGACGTCACGTCGACCTGCCCGCTGTACTCGCTGTGGCCGACGGCCGACTCGACCTCCTCGACGCGGCCGAGTACGCGGCCGTCGGCGGCGTCGGTGGTGACCCGCAGGCTGCTGGGACTGCCGTCCGGCTGCGTGCCGGTGACGACGGACTCCCATGCGAGGACGGGTTCGCCGCTGCTCGCCCAGACGACCAGGTGGGGCTTTTTGGGCGCCGTGGCGCCACGGGTCCGTTCCGCCGCGGCGGCGGCCAGAGCCGCCTTCCGCGCGGCCGCGGCCGGAACCGCGGCGGTGGTGCCGGGAACGGAGATGACGGCGTTCGACGCCTTGGTCACCGTCCGTCCTCCGGCGCGCTCGTGGACAACCAGATCGCCGCCGCGCACGGGCAGTCCGGCGTACGTACGTGTGTACCTGGTATGGCGGGTGCCGTCGGCGTCCTGGATGACGTCCTTGGGTATCAATCTCTCCCGGGCGCCGAGCCGCAACGAACGTGCCGTGGCCGATGCCGACTTCGCCGCCTCGCCGAGCAACTGCTCGCGCCGGGCGGGTGAGAGGGCGACCTCTGCGGCACCGGCGTTCGGGTGGACCGCGATGACTCGCGGTGCCGCGGCCCCCTGAACGCCGGGAACCACGGATGCCGCGGCCGAGACGGGCAGCGCCGACACCACGAGCGCGACCAGCGACAGGGTTGCCGTCGCCGTCAGTCGCCCCCGGGCACCGAGGCCCGGGCGTGGTCCGCGGTGGCGCCGGGATCCCGGCCTTGTGCCGACGCCGAGTTCGTACATCACTCCTGATACTCCTTCTCTCCGGTCGCACTTCGTGGACCGGGGGCTGTGGGAGGCCGCAGACCGCGGGTACGTGGTGTGCCGGGATCCTAGACACATGTGTCCGCCACATGCAGGCCAGATCGTTTCAGCGGAGGATCGACTTGTCCAGACCGCTTGTGGGTGTTCGTGAGAGCCGGTGGAACCCGCACAAGCCGAGGGTTGCGGCCCCCCGGGTGTCACCACGCCCTGCTCGCCCCGGAGCGCCGGGACCGCTGTCTGCTCGCCGCAGGCCGGCCCGAGAACGGCGTGCCGATCCCGTTGGAGGTCTCACACCAGTTGCCGGACCGCGGCGCCCGCGACGACGCGGACCGGCCGGCACAGATTCTGCACGAGCACGGGCGGGACACCCATAAGACGCGGGGCCGGAGACCCGCCAGCCCCCGTGACCTGAAGGCCGCCCGTCTCCGGGTCGGCGGCCTCACCAGCCGGTAGGTCGCCGAGGTGCTGGTGGTGTCCGGGCAGCCGGTGGGCAGTCCAGGGCCGCGGCTGTCGTCCGGGCTTCGGCCCGCCGGCCGGAACTGTTCGGTGAGGGTCGGTGCCGTCACCAGCGCCGGCGGTCAGCGACCGGTCGTCGGCGATGAACGCGAAGAGGGTTTCGGCGCCCCCAAGATGTGCTGGGACACGGTGCGGGCGAGGTCGCTGCCGTGGCCGAAGCCGTGCAGGGAACGGCCGAAGTCCAGCACGGCGACACCCTTGAGCGTGTGGTCGCCTCCGGACAGCTTCAGGTGGGAGTACGTGTCGCAGACGTCGTCACTGACGCAGACGGAGACACCGCCGACCGCGTCGAACAACTTGACCACGCCGGAGAGGTCGAGCTTGACGAAGTGATCGACGGGTATGCCGGTAGCTGGTGGACGGTGGCCGCCTGGCAGGAGGGGCCGTCCCGCAGCGCACTGTTGATCTGCCCGTAGCAGCCGGGGGTGGATGCGCCGGTCGCGCTGTTCCGGCTGCCGGGATCCGGGTCATGGTGTCGCGGCGAGGGGTGGACTCGACGGGCCGGTTCTTCGCAGACACGACCGGACCCGTGCGGCGGTGTACGGGCGCGAAGCACGTCTCCACCTCGACGGCAGGTCGCACAATCCGACAAACACCTGATTCGGGTCGGGTAAGACCTCGATACGGGGCGCTCAGTCCGCCAGCTGCGACAGTTCGTCCCAGTTCACCCCGTCCATCTCGGTCCCCTGAGGCACCATGGCGTAGGTGCGTTCGAGCCACTGCGCGACCGGTTCGGAGGGGATCTCGAACAGTGCCGTGCTGGTGTTCACCAGGCGCAGGCAGAACGAGGAGGCCACCCCGTCGGGAAGGTCGTACAGGGGCCAGAGCGCAACGTCGCCCTCGCCCGAGAGCGCGCTGAGACCATCGGCCAGCATGTCCCTGGAGAGGACCCAGCGCACGGGACACTCGCTGCCGGTGTCGAAGACCAGGGTGACGGCGAAGGGGTCCTGCTCCGCGTACGAGAACTCGCAGGACAGCCTGAGGGCGAGTTCGGGAGACAGCCAGCGCGCGATCTCCAGCGTGAGGTTGCAGTTCTTCATCGTCATCTCCTGGGTGCTCTGCCGGTGGTCTGCCCCGGCACAGGAGTTCTGGTCTTCCGGTCCGGGGCTCCGCCCAGTCTCGGCGCGAACCGTGTCGGGGTCTGTCGTGTGCTCCCTCGACGCCTCTCGGGCCACCCTCGCGGTTCCGTAGGGTATGCCCCACAGACGGGGCTGACCGTGGGTGTGTGTGCGGTTTGAGGGCTGTCCCGGCAGGGGTCGCCGGAGAGTGCTGTCTGCGCGGAATCACACTTCTCAGCCACTTATGCCCGGCTTGTCTCAGGTTATTATTCGGCCATGTGTCAACCACTGCGAGCGGTGCTCGGAGAAGACCAGGCGATCGTGCGCGAGGGCATTACAGCCATACTTCTCAGGGCCGGCATCGACGTGGCCGCTGCAGTCGACAACGCGGCGGATCTCGTCCGCGCGGCCCGGGAGCACCGGCCCGAGGTGGTCATCACCGACATCCGGATGCCGCCGGGTCTGGAGGACGACGGGCTGCGTGCCGCGCAGGAGATCCGCGCAGCGCAGCCGGAGGCCGCCGTCATCGTCCTCTCCCAGTTCCTGGACGCCTCCTACGCGCTCGACCTGGTGGGGGACGACCCGAGCGGGGTGGGTTACCTCCTCAAGGAGAAGGTGGCGAGTCCGCGGGTCCTCACCGATGCCGTGGAGCGGGTCGTCGCCCGTGGCTCCGCCCTGGACCCGGACGTGATCTCGGCACTGCTGGGCCGCAAGCGTCCGGAGGACCCACTGGCCGCACTCACGCCGAAGGAACGGGAAGTTCTCGCGCTGATGGCCGAGGGGCACTCCAACACAGGTATCGCCGAGCGGCTCTTCGTGAGCGTCGCCGCCGTGGAACGGCATGTGACCGGCATCTTCCTGAAGTTGAGGCTCGGCCAGACGGCATCCGGGCAGCACCGGCGTGTCATGGCGGTACTGCGCTACCTCGGGCAGTGACGACGGAGCACCGGGACCGTCTGCTCGCACACCTGTGGCGTGTTCATTGCGCTCACGGTTCACGGCCGGGGCATGTCTGGTCGCCGGTTCCGCTCACACGCATGATCGACACACAAGCACGGTGTCTCGGTTCTTTCCATCGCTGGGCGAAGCGCACGACGGCAGCGCGGAGGACGGCGACTGCTGCTGACGAGCCGCACGACAGCGGCCTGTGGCCTGCAAGAGGGGTCAGGACGGAGGTGGCGATGCGAAAGCGGCGACGAGACGCTGTCCGCGGCCGAGCGCAGGGCACGCCGCTGTACGGGTCGACGTAGCGGGACAGGGGCGGGAACGGGCGGAGAGGACCAGAGACCGGCGAGGACGAGGAGCAGGCCCGGGCCGGGCAGAAACCAGCAGCGCGACGCCGGTCGGCAACAGGACGCCGACCGCCACGATCGCCGCTGCCCGGCTCAACGCATTGCCTTTGCTCATGACACCCACACCCTCCGCCCGGGCCGACGGAGCAGACAAGAACACACCTGGCAGGCCAATGCGACAGCTGCATGAGTCACCTGTCAAAGAAGTGACGAACAGCCTCGTAGGCCAAGCCGCCTGGAACATATGCCGCTGACGCCCGGGGACGCACACGCTCCCGGTGGCACACGCGAGGCCGCACCCTCAGCCGCCTGACAGCGGCGCCGCCTCCGTCACCGGACCCACCGAGAACACGTCTCCGCACACCCGCAGCCCGTCCAAGTTCTGCGTCGTCACGGACTCCTTCGATCCCGGCGGGTAGACGGTCATCGACGCGGGGCTCGGCCAGCAGTCGCCTCCGCTGACACCCTCGCCCCCGGTCTTCACCACGGCGTGGGCGCTATGCCCGGGCCGCAGGGTCACCGTGTGACCGGCGGTGCCCCCGTCGCTGCTGCGGGACGCGGGCTCCCCGACCCGGCGGCCCTGCGCGTCCGCGAGCGACACACCGGGGTAGCCGAGGAGCGTGCACGGTGCGGACCCCGTGTTCCTGAGCCGGAGATCGAAGTACTCGCTGTTCATCTCCTGGCCGTTGGGTACGAATGCCAAGGACAGGTCCCCGGCCTCGCACCGCCCGCCCGAGCCGGAACCCGCCGGGGCCGGACGCGGACTGTCGCTCTGGCCTGCCTGCCCCGCCGAAGAGCCGGACGGCGGGGCCGAGGCACTGCCGGGATCGGCCGTGGCACTGGATGCCGTAGGTGCCGGGGCGGCCACCGACGGTGTGCCCGTGGAGGTGCCGGACGCGCTGTCGCCCTCACCGCCACCGGCACCACACGCGGTCAGCCCCACCGCGCACGCGGCCAGCACCGCGGCGCTCACCACTCGCCGCAGACCACCGCTCCCACCCCACCGTGCCGAATCGTCCCGTGTAGCAGGCATGCGCATCTCCCTGTCCGAAAGGTCCACTCGAAACACACCTCCATACTCCCTGCATATCGACACAGATGTGTCATGAGATCGGACACGTATGCATGGCTCGGAGCGCAGCACCTACAGTGATGCGACCGCTTCTTCATCGAGGACTTGCAGGAGGAGACCAGCAGAATGCGAGCGATCAAGAAGACGGCGATCGGATGCGCGGCAGCCGCCATTCCTGCTGCCGCTCTACTCTGGGCCGTCGCCGCTGATCATCCGAAGGGTGACGGTGACCGGGACGTTCCTCTCGTCATCGGAGCGGGTGAGACATGTCGTTCGCTGCACGATCCACGCTACGAACTCTCATGTGGCACCACCGCCTTCGGCGACGTGAGAACCCATTGCACGTCGGGTCGGCCAGGCACCTGTCCAAGGACAACGGCCGTCACTGTGCGCAACGTCGGCCGCATAACGGTGGATGTCACCTGGGTGAGTGGCAGGCACGAAGGCGACCGTCAGTTCTCGCGCGCTCCCGGACTGGACCCCGGCCACGAGGTCACGCTTCGGCCGCGCCCGGGAGACATGTACTTCTTCGACATACTCGTGCGTTCGGCTGTTGCGGGGGCTGGCGCGATAAGGGTAGTCGATGTCTCATCGTGACTTCGGATGAGATCGTCTGCGGCAGAGCGATCCGCTTCTGGCACCTCTCCCGGCCGCGGGAGATCGTCTTCGACGAGTCCTACTACGACAAGGACGCCCGGTCCTGCTGCGACTCGGCTACGAGGGCACCTGGCCGGACCGCGAGATGGTCGACCCGCGACTCCTCGCCGCCCCTCAGAGGAACCCGATCTCCGACCCCGGGGTCTTCGACGCGCACCCGCCGACGGGCAAGTGGGTCAGCGCCCTCGGTGAATGGCTGTCCGGCCGACCCCGCTCGGCTGGCGCTTCACGGGTGCCGGTCTCGCCACGCTACCGCCGTACGGTGACACCGCTGGGTCGAGGGAGGTGCCGGACCGCGGCACGTGACACGTGCGCACCTGCACCACTGTGCGCCGTGTCAAATACCCCTCCGCACCGCGGGTTTGACATGGCCGGGAGCAATGGCGCAAGGTGTGCCGCATCGCCGCCTACGCCCGGTTCGCGGCAGGCCGTTCGAGAGGGTCTCACTCGTGAGCAGACGTGCATCATCGGAACACGGCGACACACGTGCCACACGTGTACGCATAGCCGCGACCGGCGGCTTCTTCGGGGGTGTGATGGGTGCAGCGATGAGCGCATTCTTCAACGGCACCCTCGTCGGGCTGCCCTCGGACGAGGTGGCCAACACGGTGAACCACGCGATCACAGGGCTGGCCAGCGGGTTCTTCGCTGGGTTCATCGGTCTGCTGGTACACCTGCGCAAAACCGGCCCAGCTGATCTGCCTGCGGCGGACAGGCACTGATCGGCCCCGCGAGACTCCATACGGACAGACTGCCAGTTGGAGCCCTGACGGGCGCAGGAGTTCCACGAAGTGCCCTCGCTACGCGGCCACACCGCAGAAGACGCGTGAGGACTCACGTGACGCGGGTTCAACTGGAACAACCCCAGGACGCCGAGGCAGCGGACCGGAAGACCTGGGCGTCCCTCTGACCTGACGCACGGCCGCCGATCCACGCATGATCGATTCCTTGTCCGGGCTTCACCGCCTCCTCACCTGCCTGTCTGACACGTATGCTGATGTGTGTGCGGTTCGTCCAGGTTTCGCCCCGTCTCCCGGCGGGGCGACGGCTTGGTGCCGATGTCGACGTTTGGATGTGCAGCCCTATGACCACACCGCGGCAACTGCTCGTGATCACCATGAACGTGAGCAGCGAGCGTCCCGTCAGATCCGGCGACCTGTCGCTCGCACTGGCCGGCGCCGAGCTGATCGACCTGTACAGGGCAGGTGCCGTCGAGTTGAGCGAGGACCGCATCACGCCGGGCCCCGGTCCCGCTCCGGCTGACGTGTTGCTGGAGCAGGCCTTCGGATCGCTTCGCCGGGAAGAGCCGCACGAGTCGATCGGTGACTGGCTGTGGCGCCGGGGCGACGCGCTGGCCGAGGCCTACTTCAAGGCCTTCGAGGCAGAGGGACTGCTGACCCGCCGACGTCGTCGCGGGCATCCGTTCCAGGCCGCGGAACTGGTCCTGGCTGACTCGGCCGTCCGCCGTGAGGCAGCTGAGCTCCGGTCCCGCACCGACCCGGCCCTGAGCGCCCTCGCGGGCGCCGTGGGCATCTGGGGCGAGGGGCCGGACGGACGGCCACAGGACGCTCCTGAGGTGACAGACGACACGGTGGCGTACATCCTCGCGGCCGCTGGCGACAGCATGACGGAGCTGGAGACGGAGCGCCAGCGGCGGGACATCGAGCAGTCGGCGTTCGACAACGTCTGGCGCAACCCCGACGTGTGACACCTCGTATGTGTTTCGGCTGGGGTCTCACGTACGGGTGCAAAGGCAACCGCCAAGTACTGTCCGGACCCCCCAGTTCAGGAGTGAGGGGCGGCTGACCGGCCTCGGCGCTCCCAACGACATGCGTCAGTACGTCAAGGACGGCACGGTCGACGCGTTCCTCAGGGAGGACCACATATTCCCTGCCGGTGACATGGGCTGGTTCGAAGTGGCCGCGGACGGTGCTGTCACCCTTGGTGAACCAACGGTGTTCGCTCGGCACCGCACGAGTCAATGCCGGGACACATGGGTACTGCCGCGCGCGGCAGGGGTCAGTAGTCCCTACCTTGTTGATCGGGATGAGCGAGCCATTCGTAGGGTTGGCTCACCCAGGGGTGTCGGGTGTGGCTTTCAGTAGTCTGCCGTCCGTGGCTTCAGACGATTCGCCGCCCGACACCCCCGCGACGACTCGGCTGCTGATTAGGAATTGCGATCCGATCGCTGAGTAGGGACTCGCCAGCGAGGTCGTCTGTGGTGCATGCGGGCAAGCAAGCGATCTCTGGAGAGTGCGCGTGACAGCGATCTGGGCCGGTGTCGATGCCGGCAAGACCCATCACCACTGCGTGGTGGTCGACGGCACCGGCAAGCGGCTGTTGTCGCGACGAGTGGCCAACGACGAGCCGGAACTGCTGAGACTCCTGGCCGACGTCCTCGCCCTGGGCGACGAGGTCACCTGGGGCATCGACCTGGCCGACGGCGGTGCTGCCCTGCTGATCGACCTGCTGATCAACCACGGTCAGTACACGCTCTACATCCCCGGCATGGCAGTCAACCGGGCATCCGAGGGCTACCGGGGCGAAGGCAAGACCGACGCCAAGGACGCGGCGATCATCGCCGACCAGGCCCGGATTCGGCGGGACCTGCAACCCCTGCGGCCCGGCGACGAACTGGTCACCGAACTGAAGATCCTCACCGTTCACCGACGCGACCTCACCGACGACCGCACCCGTGCGATCAACAGGCTGCGGGGCCGCCTCACCGGAATCTTTTCGGCCCTCGAACGAACTCTGGACGTGACCAACGCTGGGCCCCTCGTCCTGCTCACCGGCTACCAGACCCCGGCGGCCATCCGCCGCACCGGTGCCCGCCGACTGGAGACCTGGCTACGCAACCGCAAGGTCCGCGGCGCCGCCCAACTGGCGCAGGCCGCCGTGGAAGCTGCCGAGCGCCAGCACACCAGCGTGAGCGGGGATAAGCCGACCGCCCAGCTCGTGCACACCCTGGCGAGGGAGGTGATGCGCCTCAATGAGCAAGTCGCCGAGATCGACAAGCTCATCCAGGCCCTGTTTCGCGAGCACAAACACGCCGAGGTGATCGCGAGCATGCCCGGCATCGGCCCCCTGCTGGGTGCCGAGTTCCTCGCAGCTACCGGCGGAGACATGGCCGTCTTCGGCACCCCGGACCGGCTCGCCGGGTTCGCCGGCGTCGCCCCGGCTCCCCGCGACTCGGGCAAGATCAGCGGAAACCTTCACCGGCCCAAGAGATACAGCCGCAGCCTCCAACGGGTCTTCTACACCTCCGCGTTGATCAGCATTCGCTGCTGCGAGGAATCACGCCGCTTCTACGACCGCAAACGCGCCGAGGGCAAGCGGCACACCCAGGCCGTGCTCGCACTCGCCCGCCGACGCGTCAACGTCCTCTGGGCTCTTCTCCGTGACAATCGGTCCTACGAGCCCGTACCGCCGGTCCCGACCGCCGCTTGAGCACGACAAATCCGCGAGGAATTACGGTCGACGGGCAGACACAGACGCGGGAAGATCCGCAGACCGAGGGCCGAAGGCGGGGAGTCCGGTGATCACTCAGGGCATGAAGGTCACGACGCGTTGCGATGACTGCGGCGGTGTGTTGATACGCGACATCGGCCAGTTCATCGACCGCGGGCAGGTGAGGTGGGGCACCGAAGGGAGATGCCTGACCTGTCCCACGGCGTGGTGCGAGCAGGACAGCGGCGGAACGACCCCCGAGGAGATCCGGCAGGCGCTGCTGGCAGAGCACGGACCCGCTCGACTTCGTCTTGCAGGGCCCGAGTCGAGTCTTGTCCCTGTCTTGCACGCTCTGCGGGAGACACACGGGCTGTCGCTGGCACAGGCGCGGGCAATGGCCGACGAGCTGAGGACCACCGGCCTGGTGGGCACGTTGGTCGAAATGGAACATGTGGCCGCAGGGCTCCACCGTCGCTCAGTTGCAGCGACCGTCGAGCCGGCGGCCGACTGACGGCCAGCGCCCCAGCCAGAACGGCTTGACAAGAAGATTAGGAATCGTCGTCGCGCACGAGCGTGAGCAGCCGCAGGGTCTCCACATAAAGCCACACCAGTGTCACGGTGAGCCCGAAGGCCGCCGTCCAGGATTCGTCGTGGGTGCGCCGGCCTTGGGCGAGGCCGACCTCGGCGTAGCCGACGTTGAGCAGCCCCGCGCGTACGTGTGGCAGCAACGAGGCGGTAAGGCCAGGAGCCGCCAGTACTTGATCTTGGCGCCCTGTGCGGTATCAGCCGTCACCCCGGGGCCGCCGCGGCCGGGGACGCCTGCAGGCAGGCCAGCGAGACCGCCGCCGCGCCCGCGCCCAGACCAACAGCCTTGCTGAACGTACGCCTGTTGATCACGTGGGTGACCTTTCCCGCTGTCGGAGTGCGCGTCCTGCGCTGTGCCTCGCCGCCCCTCACAGAATCAGGTGGCCGGTCGAAACGGTGATGACGTTGAGATTTCCCGGCACTCACAGATATGAGTCCGTCGACGGCCCGGGGGTGTCGAGCACCTCCGTGATGAAGGCGTCCCAGTCCAGTGCGTCCATCTCCGACTCGGGCGGGTGATCCGGTAGGTGTCCTCGAGCCAGCTCTCCAGCGGGGGGACGGGCAGCTCGAACAGGGCGCTCATGTCCTGCGCGTCGAGCAGCAGCCACGCCGTGACCCGGTCGCCGGAACGGGCGGGCCACACCCGTATGTCACCACTGCCGCTCACCGAGTGCAGACCCTTACGCCTGGCTCCGCCTCCTCACCCTGCACGACCAGCAAGACCTGGCCGAGGCCGAGCCGGACACCATGCGCTTCCGCCTCTACCACCTGCCCGCCCGCCTCAGCCGCCACGCCCGCGGCCGCTGGCTCCGCATCGAGCGCACCTGGCCCTGGGCGCAGGCGTTCACCACGGCCTGGAGCTGGATCACCGACCTCCCGGCCGTCACCTGACAGCCAGGCCCCGCCCCGACAACAACCAGAACGGAGGAAACCCGCACCACCCCCGGGAGACGTGGAACCCCGGCGCAGCCGCAGCGTCACGCGACGGCCCCGAACCCGCACCACGGGAACAAACCGGGGCGAACCAACCACCTCGCTGACGCGACATCACCGCTGACGGAACCGAGGTCAACGGCCCGTACGTCTGCCCACATTCCCCGACATGCCGAGAGATGCTTGACGGATTACGGATCGCGGAGCGGGCCCGATCACAGGGACCGGCAGAACACGTCGGCCCGGCGCCGAGGTAAGTCGGGCACTGGACGGGCCATAGGATTTCAGAACACCTTGTTAACTTCGCAGACTCTCTTCTGAAATCTGCGGTCGGCTTCTTTTCGGGAAGTTCCCGAAAAGAAGCCGAACCCGCTCCCCTTCGTCACGCCGACGGTCGTGTACCCGGAGCGGCGCGGTGCCCTGCAGGAGGGCACGAACATGTTCAGCTGCGTTTCACGCCGCCCGCGGGCGGATGGCGTGCGGGATCAGTTGTCGTCGGTCGATGTGCCGCTTCCCGCTGTGGTGGACCGGCCTCGGGAGGCGTCGACGAGGGAGTACATTACCGATCGCTGCTGCTTGTGGCGCCGGATGCGGCCCTTGGCGACAAGTGACTCAAGGGTGTTGCGTACAACCTGTGGAGTCGGTGTCCGGTCTGAATGCTTCTCCAAGAGCTCGTCCCGTAGTTCTTTGGCGAGACGCGGTTCGTCGTACGTCCGGAGCAGGTCCATCAGGAGGTCTCCGAGCAGAGGCTGACGCGACTTCCCCTTCGCGGCAGTCTTTGCGGTGGCCTTGGCAGGCGCCCCCTTGGCCGATCCGGAGCGCTGGGGCGCCGCCTTGGCGGGTGCCGAAGTGTCCTGGGTACTTCGCCTCGTCTGTGTGAGCGCGGGTTCGTCCTGTGCCTGCTCGGGCAGGCGGGACGGGTCCGTGGAGCCCTTGGACCGCTCGGCGAGTTGCATGATGTCGGACAGGAGGGTCTCCTCCTGCTTCAACATCATGATCTTCTCGGCCAGTTCCTCCTGCAGACGGCGGTTCTCCTCCAGGTCCGACGCGGCTTGTTCAACATACCGCGATCGGAGCGTGGTGGTTGATTGGCTGGTCACAACCGTTCACTCCCTCGTGTTGGATGATGCTGCGCATGGTACCCACGCCGCCCGGGGATGTGCCGAAGAGTGCGAACGGCGGAAGACGGCCGATTTGGCATGTCGCCGGACGGGATCGCCGGTGTACCTGTGGCTTCGGGAAAGCGACAACCTTCTCGGACCGCTTTGTGTGCACTATCGCCTCGTACACATGGTCGGGTTCTTCAGGAGAGATATTCCCGCGAAAGGTGTCGCCGAACCGCCCGCACCGCCTTGCATGGGTCACATGTCAGAATCGGGCGGATTCGTCGAGGCATAGCCCGGGGCGGCAAGGATCCGCGTCAGTCGGGTACGGGGGAGAGAGCGTGCAGCGGAGCGTCGTCCGGTGTGCGGGTGTCTTCTTCACTCGAACGGCCCAGTGGCCGGCCCCCCGGGGCCGGCCACTTCAGGGAGCCGGAGGCACTCCGCATCCTTGCCGTCACAGTTCACACCCGGGTTCGGCCGGGGTCTACCGCTCGGCGCGCTCGCGTGCCGTGGCGGCCGCCTCCTTCACGGATCCGCGGTGCAGCGGCCCGTGGCCAGGCACGACGACGTCCGCGTCCACGCCCTCGATCACGGTCAGGGCGTCGAGAGCACGGGGGCAATCGGTGTGGAACATGGCGGGCAGCAACTGGGGGCCGACCAGTTGCGACGTGGGGTGAGCCGTCACGAGGGCATCGCCACTGATCAGATTCCACTTGCCGGCAGCAGGTACGCGCAGTGACCTTTGGTGTGACCCGGGGTATGTACGGGCACGGGCGCGCCGGGCAGGTCGAGCGCTCCCGGCATGGGGAAGGGACGTGGATCGTGGACGGGAACGTGCGTGGTTCCTCCGGCTCGGAGGGCGTGCACGGCCCAGGGGAGCACGCCGGGGCGCCACGCCTGGGCGAGGACCTGCCCAACGGACACCTGATCGAGGTAGTCGCGACGGGCGTGAGGCACCTCGTCCTCGTGCATGAGCACAGGCGTGCCGTGCTCCACACGCAGGCGTTCGGCCGAACCGATGTGGTCGTTGTGGGCGTGGGTGACCAGGATGGCGGTCACGGATGCCGGCGTCAGCCCGACGGCGTCCAGTGATGCCAGCAGGACGGCGTGGTCGGCGGGGTAGCCGGTGTCGATCAGGGTGCAGTTGTCACCGTCCTTGATGATCACCCAGTTGGTGTTGCTGCCGGAGACCGAGTAGATCTCGTCGTCGACGCGGGCGATGCCGTCGTGCAATACCTTGTGCACGGCGTTCTGTTCCTTTTCGAGGCTTTCGGTGGCCCCGCGCGGTACACCTTGTCGCGTTGTCGCGAAGCGACGAAGCAGAGGAGGCGGTCTCCCGTGCCACGCACCGTGGCACGTGGCACGGGAGACACCCGGCCTCCTGCGTCCTACGGGGTCGTCGCGACGCGAAGGACAGGAGACTCGGCCGAGACCCCCAGCCCGTATCGGCGGCGACGCACGTCCGGCTGTGTCACTCGGCGGCGCGGTCCAGGTCGGCCGGGGTGGTTCCGGGCGGGCCGAGGATGACGTCCCCCAACTCCTCGGTGATGGCCTGGAAGAGCCCCATGTCCCATTCGGTCTCGGGCGTGGCCAGGTGCGCGGGTGTGCCGCTGCGCCGGATGAGGTCCGCGAACTTGCCGGGAGAGGTGATGTTCAGCGTGCGCGCGCCGTCCGCCCCGGCCTTGATGGTGTGGGGCGTGTTCATCGGGATCGCGTAGAAGTCACCGGATCGCAGGGTGAAGGTCTCCGGACCGGCCCACACCGTCAGGGAGCCGGAGACGACCCAGATGCGCTCCTCGTAGCCGGTGTGAAGGTGCAGCGGCGTCCCGGCACCGCCCGGCAGCGTGATGTCGGACAGATCGTGACGCCCCTCGGTCTCCTCCGCGGAGGTGAGTATGGAGAGACGGAGGTGCTGGCCGAGGACGAACTGACGGTCCTGGGACACGGGCGGCGGCGAGGGGAAGTCACTCACGGCGAGTAGCTCCTGGAGTATGGGTTCTGTGAGGAAGCGGTGCGGACGCCGCGCGGACACGTGCATGCGGGGACATCCGGAAGCAGCCTCTGGGATGGTGGAACCTTATACCGCAGCGTATACGTGTGGGAAAAAGCCGACTCGGCCCGTGCCGGGCCAGGCGTGTCCCCAGGAAACACGGAGGCGCAGGAACCCGGCCAGGTTCGCGGGCCTAACTGATCGTTTCAAAATGAGGTTCTGAGTCGTCTCAAGCAGATGATGCCGCAGGCGAGTTGGACGAGTCCCAGGTGGAGTTCGGCGCGTATCTCGTAGCGGATGCGGAGTCGTTCGAACTGGTGGAGCCAGGCGAAGGTGCGTTCAACAAACCATCGTGTCTTGCCCAGGCCGGAACCATGCGGGGCACCACGGCGGGCGATCTTGGGTGTGATGCCGCGAGCTCGGATGAGGCGGCGGTACTTGTCGAAGTCGTAGTCGCGGTCGGCGAACAGCCGCCGGGGCCGGTGCCGTGGCCGGCCACGCAGGCCGCGAATGTGGGGCATCGCGTCCAGTGGGGGCATGAACTGGGTGAGGTGACCCCGGTGGTGTGGACACTCTGACAATGGATCTTTCGATCCGAGGAAGGGTGTCCTGGTGGGACGTAAGTCTCCGTATCCGGCGGAG
>NZ_JBHVCT010000108.1:0-17826 GCF_042803195.1 Streptomyces sp. NPDC057428 | reverse complement strand
GGTCACGGTGTAGGAACCTCGATCTTCTCACCGGCAAAGTGCACCTGTCGCCATATCAGCTGCCACACACCCCGCACTACCTGCGGATTCGGGTCAGAGCCTGTCGGGTGGTCTTCGATCGGCCCGATCAGAGGTCACCCGACAGGCGCTCAGCCTGCCGAGCAGCTCGGCAGGCCGGCCGTGTCCCCCGCCCTGATCTTCTCCAGGGACTTCTTGGCGTCGTCGAGCGTCTTCACCCGCACCAGGGTGAGTCCGCTCGGCGTGTCGGACGCCGCGGCCGAGCAGTTGTCGTCCGGCGTCAGGAAGTACCGCGCGCCGGCGTCGCGTGCGCCGATCAGCTTCAGGTTGATCCCGCCGATCGGTCCGACCTTGCCGCTGTCGTCGATCGTTCCCGTGCCTGCGATGAACTTGCCGCCCGTCAGCTTGCCCGGTGTGAGCTTGTCGACGATGCCGAGCGAGAACATCAGCCCGGCGCTCGGACCACCGACGTCGGCGAGCTTGATGTCGACCTCGAACGGGAAGGTGTGGTCCGTCCCCGCCTGGATGCCGACGATCGCCCGGTCCTCGCCCGAGGGGTCCGCGGGGTCCGCCGGTGCCTTGCGAGTGGTGAGTGTCACGTCGTGGGAGCCCTTGGGCTCCTTGCCCGCCTTCTCCGCCGCTGCCGCCGCCTTGACGGGAACGACCGTGAAGACCACGTCCTGGCCGGGCCGGTGCTTCGTGACGAGTTTCGCGACGTCCTCGGGCTTCTCGACCGCCGTACCGTCCACGGCCCTGATCACGTCGCCCGCGTGCAGCACGCCCTCGGCCGCGCTGTCCTTGACGACCGTGGAGACCACCACACGGGAGGTGACGGGGATCTTCAGCTCCTCCAGGGCGGCGACCTTGGCGCTCTCCTGGGACTGGCTGAACTCCTCGGCGTTCTCCTGGGTCGACTGCTCCTCCGTCTGGCCGTCCGGATAGAGCGTGTCGTGCGGCACGACCACGCTGTCGTGGGCCAGCCAGCCGTAGACGGCCTCGACGATGTTCATGTCGTAGTCCGCGCCGGTGACGCGGACGGTCGTCATGTTGAGGTTCCCGGACGTCGGGTAGGTCTTGTGGCCGGTGATGTGAAGCACCGGCTCGCCACGGGCGTCGCCGAGTGTGTTCACCGTCGGCCCGGGCGACATCTCCGAGTACGGCACGGGAATCAGCACGCCTGCGCAGAGCAGCGCGATCAGGATGAGTGTCGAAGCGAGCATCGTCGCGGTGCGGCGTGGCATGGAACGACAGTACGGGAAGAGCCTGTCAGTGCACCGTCGGGGCCGGTCCGTACGGGGCCCGGCGACCTGGGGTCCGGCGGGGCGGAAACCTTCCGGGGGCCACTCGCGGCACGTGCTCGCGCGCGGGGCGGACGGGGCGGTGCGGAATTGGCGACTGCGTACGGCCGCCTCGACTCAGACGGTCTCGGTACCGGAGTCCGACTTCTCCATCGCTTCACGGAACCTGGCGTAGCCGGCGAGTTCGGTGACGTCACCGGTCGTTCGATTGCGGGCTGCCCACCCTCCCCATATCGCCGCGCCGAGAGCGGCTATAAGCGGAATCAACAGCCATGCGAGTGCAGCCATCACGACCTCCCTGCCCCATGAGCGACCGCAACTGACGATCAGCAGATTAACCACCTGCAGCACCAACGCTCATGGCAGGGGGGCGGTTACGCAAATCGGGGCTGATGGTCCCGGGACGGTTTGCGCTCAGCAGGCGCCGACCCACTCCTCGGTGCCGTCGGAGAAACGCTGGTGCTTCCAGATCGGGACCTCGTGCTTGAGGTCGTCGATCAGTCTGCGGCAGGCATCGAAGGCCTCACCCCGATGGGCGCAGGAGACGGCTACGACCACGGCCAGATCGCCGACACCCAGTTCACCCACCCGGTGGACGGCGGCCAGGGCCCGCACCGGGAACTCCGCCACGACTTTCTCGGCCACCCGGCGGAGCTCGTCGCCGGCCGTCGGATGGCAGGAGTAGCCGAGCGAGCCGACGTCCTGCCCGTCGTCGTGGTTGCGGACCGTGCCGACGAAGAGGGCCATGCCTCCGGCGGCGTCGTCCCCCACCGCGCGGAAGACCTCGTCGACGGAGAGCGGCGTGTCGCGGATGTCCAGGAGCCGGATGGGGTCCTGGGCCGCCTTCTCGCCGGGGTGATCATGAGTGCGTGCCATGGGGCCATGGTGCCGCACGGCACCGACATCCCGGAATAGCGCTTTCGACCTGTGGTGTGACCGCGTGCTTGGAGTCTCCTACCAGTGTGGGACGACGGGCCGTCCGTCTCCTGAACCGTTTCCAGAACCGCCCGTTTCCTGAACCGTCCGTCTCCTAGAAACGGCGGCGGGCCTTGCGGGCCCGCCTGACCAGGGCTGCCGTACCGAGCAGGGCGACCGTGGCCCCGGCGGCACCTGCCGCGGTGGCGTCCTTGCGGCCGAGACGGCGGCCGGCCAGCGTGTGGCGGCCCTCGACCTCTTCGAGGAGCGCCCCCAGGACCTCCTCGTTGGTCCACCGGGGACGCCATCCCACGTCGTGCAGCCGGCTCACACTGACGACCCAGGGGTGCATGGTGTAGGCGAGGTCGCCCGCCGGGGACGGGGTGAGGCCGATCCGGTGCAGCCTGGCGGCGGCGCCGAGCGCGACGGCCGAGGGCAGCTCCATACGGCGCACTCCGGAGAGCTCCTCCACCTCCTCCTGCTCGAGCCAGCCGTCGCAGCCGACCGCGAACTCGCCCTCGATCTTCTCGAGCGCGGCGTACTCCAGGGCGCTCACCAGGTCGTCCACGTGGCAGAACTGCCAGGCGGGGCGTGATCCGGCGACGACCAGCAGTCTCGGGGACTCGAAGTACCGGGTGAGTGCCGTGTCCGTACCGCCGACCAGGACGGTGGGACGCACCACGGTGACGTTGAGGCCGGGGTGGGCGCGGGGCGCCCGGCGGCCGAGCCTCTCGATCTCCAGCAGGTCGCCGACACCGGTGGCCTCCGCCGTGGCGCGCAGCTCGGCGTCCTCGGAGAGCGGGATGTCGTTGTCGGGCAGAGCGCCGTAGACCATCGCCGAGGTGCACAGCACGACCCGGTGGACCCCTACGGCCGCGGCCGCCGTCAGCACGGTCTGGGTACCGCGCACGTTGTACGCGGTACGGGCGGCGGCATCGGTCTCCAGGTCGAGATCGACCGCCATGTGCACGACGACGTCCGCACCCCGCAGCTTCTCGGCGATGGCCGGGTCCCGTACGTCCAGGATGTGCCAGGTGGCTTCCGGGACGTCGCCTCGGCGCTCGTCTATGGCGATGACATGCTTGATCTCGTCGGATGCGGCGAGGTGGGCGGTGAGCAGCGCGCCGACTCCGGTCGCGGCGCCGGTGACGGCGACGACCGGACCGCGGCTTCGGGATTTCTTTTTCGTGGGCTTGCTCTCGGTCGAGGGGTCGGCCAGGTTTCGCGCTGCGCGAACCTGCGGATCTGGGGAACTCACCGGGCGTCTCCAGTGGTTGTCTTCAGTACGTACCCGAATGACGTGTGCGTACCAGGTGGCGTCCATCCTGCCGCAGGCCGGGAGCCGGCGGAGCACTGAGGCCCCGAGCGTGCCTTCGGTGTCTACGCTGGATGGTGATGTCGGGCAGTCGCCGTCGGTTCGAGCCGGCGGCCCTACGAGCCGAGGAAACCCGTGAGTGACACCCCATTCGGATTCGGCCTTCCGCCGGAGGAGCCGGAAGACGGCGACGAGGGCAAGAAGAAGGACCCCACCGGTGGTGGGCAGGGCCCGGGCGGGCCGGCGAACCCGTTCGGCTTCGGGCCGGGCGCGGGCGGCGACAACCCCTTCGCCGCGATGTTCGGCTCGATGAACCCGAACGACCTGGGGGCGGCCTTCCAGCAGCTCGGCCAGATGCTGAGCTACGAGGGCGGCCCGGTCAACTGGGACATGGCCAAGCAGATCGCCCGGCAGACCGTGTCGCAGGGCACCGCGGACGGCAGCAAGGACGCCAGTGTCGGTCCCGCGGAGCGTTCCTCGGTCGACGAGGCGCTGCGTCTCGCCGATCTCTGGCTGGACGGTGTGACCTCCCTGCCGTCGGGTTCCGTCTCGACGGTGGCGTGGAGCCGCGCCGAGTGGGTCGAGGCCTCCCTCCCCGCCTGGCAGCAGCTGGTGGACCCGGTGGCCGAGCGCGTCGGCATGGCCATGGGGGATGTCCTTCCCGAGGAGATGCAGGCCATGGCGGGCCCGCTGATCGGCATGATGCGGTCGATGGGTGGCGCCATGTTCGGTCAGCAGATCGGGCAGGCCGTGGGCGTGCTCGCGGGCGAGGTGGTCGGCTCCACCGACATCGGCCTGCCGCTGGCCCCGGCCGGCAAGGCGGCCCTCCTCCCGCTGAACGTCGAGCGCTTCGGCAAGGACCTGAGCGTGCCGCAGGACGAGGTCCGGCTGTACCTGGCGCTGCGCGAGGCGGCACACCAGCGGCTCTTCGCCCACGTCCCGTGGCTGCGCTCGCACCTGTTCGGCGCGGTGGAGGCCTACGCCCGTGGGATCAAGGTCGACACCAGCAAGCTGGAGGACGTCGTCGGCCAGTTCGACCCGTCGCAGCCCGAGCAGCTGCAGGACGCACTTCAGCAGGGCATGTTCCAGCCGGAGGACACTCCGGAGCAGAAGGCATCGCTGGCACGCCTGGAGACGGCTCTCGCGCTCGTCGAGGGCTGGGTCGACGCGGTGGTGCACGAAGCCGCGAAGTCCCGCCTGACCTCGGCCGGCGCGTTGCGCGAGACGATGCGCAGGCGCAGGGCGTCCGGCGGCCCCGCCGAGCAGACCTTCGCCACGCTCATCGGTCTGCAGCTGCGGCCGCGCCGGCTGCGTGACGCGTCCCGGCTGTGGGCCTCGCTCACGGACGCCCGGGGCGTCGACGGCCGCGACGGCCTCTGGGGACACCCGGACATGCTGCCCACCGCCTCGGACCTGGACGACCCCGACGGATTCGTGCACCACGAGCAGCTGGACTTCTCCGAGCTAGACAAGATGCTCGGGGAGGCGGCGAACGGCCCCCGGAAGCCCTCCGCCGAGGACGAGGCGAAGGACCGGGCCGAGGGCGATGACGAGCCCGGGGACGGCCCGGCCGACAAGGGCAAGGACGACACCGGCCAGTGAGCTTGCACGACGACGCGGTACTCGTACTCAAGGGCTACGACGACGGCGGGGACGCACAGGAGGCGCACCTGCGGCAGGCGTACCTGGATCATCTCGCCGGGCACCCCGACGGCATGTGGAAGGCCTGCGGCGCCGGGCACCTGACCGCCAGCGCCCTGGTGGTCGACCCGGATCGGGGCCGCGTGCTGCTGACCCTGCACAAGAAGCTCCGGATGTGGCTGCAGATGGGCGGGCACTGTGAGCCCCAGGACACCACCCTGGCGGCCGCGGCCCTGCGGGAGGCGACGGAGGAGTCGGGGATCACCGGGCTCGCCCTGCTCCCCGGTGGACCCGTCCGTCTCGACCGGCACCCCATTCCGGCGCCCTGCAACTGGCACCTGGACGTGCAGTACGCCGCGATTGCGTCCGCCGGGGCGACGGAGCGGATCAGTGACGAGTCCCTGGACCTGCGCTGGTTCCCCTACGACGAGGTGGCAGCGGTCGCGGACGCCTCGGTGGTGCGGCTGCTGGAGAGCTCCCGTGCGCGGCTGAAGCAGGCCGGCTAGCCACCGGACGTGTACGGGGGTGAGGGCGGTCTCCGGTGGAGACCGCCCTCACCCCTTGTACGCCGGGGGGCCGCACAGGCTCAGTTCCAGGCGTTGTTCTGGTTCTGGCTGCGCGCGCCCTGCTGGCCCACACCGAACTGCGCCGCCGCGCCCTGTCCGATCTGGGCGTTCTGCGGGGGCAGCACCTCGCTCGGCTGGACGAGCGCGAAACCCTGGCCGAGGAAGCTCAGCTCCCAGCCCTCCCCCGTGTTGCCACGGCGCCGCATGACTCCCGAGGAGTGTGTCTGGGCCTGCATCTGCACCCGAAGCCCGCTCGACCAGGCGACGATCGCGTCGGCGTCGGCGTTGACGTACTTGTCGGGTGTCACCTGCATCATCAGCGGCTGGCCGGAGGTCATCAGCGCGACCTTGCCGTTCCCGGAGATGTTCAGCTGGTACTTGCCGGTGCCGGAGATCCCGTACTGGCTGTCCACCGCGATGACCTCGGTGTGCAGCGAGGAGTCCAGGGCGAGGACGTACCCGCTGTCGACCGTCATGCCCTCATGGCCCACGTCGACCACGTGGACGTACTGGGCGAGGTTGGCCAGATAGACCGTGCCCTGGCCCGAGCAGCGCATCAGGTCGAGGCCCTCACCCGTGCTCATGCGGGCGCGGCGCTGGCTCTGCGACTGGTACTCGCCGTCGAACTCCATGAGGCCCTGGTAGGCGACCATGGCGCCCTTACGGGCCAGGACGTCGTCGCTGCCGGTCAGCGATACCCGCAGGAGCTGTGGGTTCTGGACCGTGTACCGCTCCTGCGACTGCTGTTCGGTGTAGCTGAAAAGCGGACTCTGCATGATGCGTTCTCCCCCCGCTCAGTTCCGGATCCGCAGGCGGTCGGTACTGTCCTCGCTCGGCTGGACGACGACGATGCCCTGACCGGAGAAGGCCATCTGGTAGGCCTCTCCGCTGCCCCGCCCGATGAGGGAGCCCGCCTTGAAGCTGCGCTTGCCCTTCACCTTGAGATTCGGGGACCACGCGACGAGGGCGTCGGGGTCGACGTACGTCTCGTCCTCACCCCTGCCGCAGTCGACGACGATCGGTGTGCCGCGAGAGGTGATGGCGACCCACCCCGTGCCCTGGACGGCGACGTTCCACAGGCCCTGGCCGGCGAACTTGGCCAGTCCCTTGACCCGTTCCACACCCCAGGTGAGGTGGCTGTCGAAGGCGAGGAGGTTCGTGCCGTTGACGGACAAGGAGTCGTTGTCGAGATTGATGACGACGACATCGGCGCCGTAGTCGGCGAGGTAGAGCAGTCCGTCGCCCGAGCACTTCATCAGCGGAGTGCCCTCACCTGTGATCCACTGCGAGGCGATCTGGCGGACTGCGGGCGGATTGGGCTCGTACTGGATGAAGCCCTCGTAGGCCACCATCGAGCCGGTACGTGCGTAGAGGTCCTGGCCGGTGGCCATGGCGACCTTGAGCATCGCGCGGCCGTGGTTCTCCATACGGGCCGTGACGGGTGTCGGGGCGAAGCCCGCGAGTTGCTGGTTCATGACGGGCTCCCTCAGACCTCGTAGGGCTGGACGACGATGAAGTTTCCGGGGGCTCCCCGGAACTGGAGGTTCACGGTCTCGCCGCTGTGTCCGGGGTACGCGTTGCGGCGCAGCCGGACCTGGCTGGAGAGGATCACCTGCGACGCGGCCGACCAGGCCACCACGGCGTTGGCGTCGGCGAAGGTGGTCGGGGTGACCGGAAGGACGACCGGAACGCCGTGCGTCTTGACGACTACGGTCCCCGAACCCTCGAACTGCATGGTGAACAGGGCTCCGCCGGGGATGCCGTGCCCCTCGATCCTGCGGACCTCGTACTGAAGGGACTCGTCGAAGGCGAGGACGCTCTCGGCGGAGACACAGATGCCGTCGCCCTGGAGCTCGATGGGATGCAGGTGCGCTCCCTCCTCGGCGAGGAAGACCTGACCGCGGCCGGTGCAGCGCATGAGCTGCATCTCCTGGCCCGTCGCGTTGCCGACCATGCGGCCCGCGCAGCCGGCGCCCTTGTAACCGAAGTCGACCTTGCCCTGGTACATCACCATGCTGCCCTGCCGCGCCAGCACGGGCGTGCCGCCCATGGTGAGGTCGACGCGCATCAGCTGCTGGTTCTGCGAGGTCCAGCGCTGCCCGGTGGCCGTCTCCTTGTAGGGCTGCAGGGCGGCCTGCAGCCCCGCACCTCCCTGCGGAACGCCCTGGGGCACTCCCTGCGGCACGCCTGGGGGCTGCTGACCGAAGGGCGGGGCGGCGGGCGGCTGCTGACCGTACGGCGGCGCGCCTTGTCCCGGTACCTGTCCGAACTGCGGCTGCTGCGGCGGCTGTCCGTACGGTGCGGGCGCATGCGGGGCGGGCGCCAAGGGTGCCGCGATCGTCGGAGCTGCGTGGACGGACTGCTGGGGAGCGGGTGCCGGAGCACCGAACGCCGGTGCGGGCTGCGCCGCCGCAGGAGCCGCGGGGGCACCGAACGCGGGAGGCGCGGTGGCCTGGGCCGGCGGGGCGAAGCCCGGAACGGCGCCCTGGGACGGAGCCGCGGGCGCCTCCCCGGCGACCTCCCCGCCGAAGTTCTTCAGCAGCGCGTCGAGTCCGCCGTCGAAGCCCTGGCCGACGGCCGCGAACCGCCAGACGTCCTTCAGATAGAAGTCACCGAGCATCACGGCGCGTTCGGTGGTGAACTCCGCGCCGGTGAAGGCGTACTTCACCACTTCCTCGCCGCCTGCGACGATCCGGATGTACCCGGGGCCGACCTGGGACATCTGCCCCGCACCGTCGATCGTGGCGGTGAAGGACAACTTGTGAATGTTCGCCGGGATGCGGTCGAGGGTCACGCGGAACGACTCGGTGTCACCCGCCTGGGCGCCGAGAAGCTGAATGGACTCCTCAGGAGATTTCTGCTGGTTGAAGAAGATGAAATAACGGTCGTCCGAGAGCTGCTCATTGGCGTCCAGACCGAAGCAGCTGATGTCGAACGTCAGGCCGGGACCCGCGACCTGTACGCCGACGTACAGATCCGTCCCTGACGTGAGATCACTGATCTTGGCCTTGTGGCCGCGCTGAAATTCCCTGGCCATGCGTAACGACCGTCCCCCATCCCGAAGGTGATTGCGTCGCGTCAGGCTATCCGCAAACCACGACATCGAGCCAAGCCGGTACAGATCCGGTACACAATCGGCAACTCACTCTTCGCGTGCGCCAGGCAGGTGCGGGAGCCGCTCCGCCGCCGCGACCCCTTCGAGGTAACCGCGCGCACGCTCGGTGCGGGAGTACGACTCCAGCAGCCGCCAGAAGCGCGGCCCATGGCCGGGAACCAGCAGGTGGGCGAGCTCGTGCAGGAGTACGTAGTCGACCACGTACTCCGGCATGCCCTGCAGCCGGTGCGAGAGACGGATGCTGCCCTCGGCAGGCGTGCAGGAGCCCCAGCGGGTGTTCTGGTTGGTCACCCACCGCACGGACGCGGGCCGGGCCCTGCCCCCGAGGTACTGGGTGGACAGCCTCTCCGCGCGCTCGGCGAGCGCACCGTCCCCGATCACGCGCTTGTTCTCCTGCGCGGCGAGTTTGTCCAGCATCACACCGACCCAGCGCTGCTCCTCGGCCTCCGACATCCGGGCCGGGATGAGGACGATGGTGCGGTCGCCCTCGCGGTAGGCGGAGACGGTTCTGCTGCGCCGGGCGCTCCTGCGGACCTCGACCGCGCTCATCACAGGTGGGCGGGGCGGCTGGGTTGCTGCGCTGCGCTGCTGGCGTCCGGCGCTGCGCGCGGGGGGCTCCCCGGAGACGCCGGGTGAGGAGTCGGCTGACACGCCACGACGTTACCCGCTGCCTGCCGGGGAAGTCCCGCGTCCTCGACCGTCCGGTATTGATCCACTTCTCGGCTTGCACCATTTGAACGACTAATACCCCGGCCTGTGGATAACTTTTCGCCCGTTTCGGCTGCAGGTTGCATTCTGACAACGGATCTCGACACCGAACGGGGAGAAGTCATGCATCCGATGCTGAAGCCCGCGCTCCGGCGCGCCTGGCGTGGACGGAACACCGTGCAATTCGGTGTGACGCCCGCGCACGCGGTGACCCTGGGGCCGATGGATATCGCCACCGGCAGTTTCCTGGAACTCCTCGACGGAACACGCGGACTGCCTCTCCTCCGCGAAGAAGCCAGAGCACTGGATCTGTCGGACCGTCAGGTGGACATTCTCGTCTCTCGCCTCACGGAAGCCGGACTGCTCGACGATCCGGGTGCGGGCGGCGCGGAGGCCGAGGCGTTGCGTCGGCGGGCCGAGGCGCTGGAGCGGCAGCGCCCGGACGCCGCGTCGCTCTCCCTCGTCCATCCGGCTCCGGGCGGCGGACTGCGCACACTCGCCGCGCGACGCGCGATGCGGGTGCAGGTGCGGGGCGCCGGGCGGGTGGGCGCGACGATCGCGGCAGTCCTTTCCGCATCCGGTGTGGGCAACGTCGATGTGCTCGACGGAGGCCGCGCGGAGCCCTCGGACGTCGCGCCCGGGGGCCTCCCGGCGGCATCGGTGGGAGAGCGGCGGGACACAGCGGCCCGTCAGCTGGTGCGCCGGTCAGCCGTCGGAAGGCCTCCCAGGACGGACGGCCCTGGTGGGGTGCCGACGGGAGCCGAGCCCGCACTGTCCCTGATCGTGGTGGCCCCGAGGGACGGTCTCGCGGTCCATGCCCCTGACCCGGATGTCGCCGCGCCCTGGATCGCCTCGGGCACACCGCACCTCTACGCGGGTGTGGTGGAGGCCACAGGAGTGGTCGGACCGCTGGTGCTCCCCGGCGGCACGGGCTGCGCGGGCTGTCTGGCGCTGCACCGGGCGGAGCGGGACCCCCAGTGGCCCCGGATGCTCGCGCAGTGGAGGTCCGGGCGGCGCACCGCGGTGCAGGCATGCGATCTGGGACTGGCGACCGCGGTGGCCGGACTCGCCGCATCCCATGCGCTGTCCTTCCTCGACGGAGAGCTGCCCGCCAGCACGGGCACGCGGTGGGAGGCCGCCATGCCCGTGCTGGACTGGCGATCGGCACGGCTCGGCCCCCACCTCGACTGCGCCTGCGGTGCTGCCGGGCACACTGAGGTGGAGCTCACCTCCGCGACCGGCTCCACGCAGGACACAATGGTCGGGTGACCGCCGCCGACGGAGCGGGCCCGGAATGCATGCGGCACGACAGTCAGGAACTGGAGGGGCACATGTCTGATCTTCCACGGAAGGCGGTCACCCGTACCGCGAAGCTGGCTGCTCTGCCGCTCGGCTTCGCCGGCCGTGCCACATGGGGCCTGGGCAAACGGATCGGCGGGAAGTCCGCCGAGATCGTGGCCCGGGAGGTCCAGCAGCGCACGGCGGACCAGCTCTTCAAGGTCCTGGGTGAGTTGAAGGGCGGTGCGATGAAGCTCGGACAGGCACTGTCGGTCTTCGAGTCCGCCCTGCCGGAGGACATCGCGGGACCGTACCGCGCGGCGCTCACCAAACTACAGGAGGCAGCCCCGCCCATGCCGACCCGCACCGTCCACAAGGTGCTGGAGGAGAGGCTTGGCGAGGACTGGCGTGATCTCTTCGACGAGTTCGAGGATCAGCCCTCCGCCGCGGCCTCGATCGGGCAGGTTCACCGAGCGGTGTGGCACGACGGACGTACCGTCGCCGTAAAGGTCCAGTACCCGGGCGCCGGAGAGGCTCTGCTCTCCGATCTCACTCAGCTCAGCCGCTTCGCCCGGCTGCTCGGCCCGCTGGTCCCCGGGATGGACATCAAGCCGCTCATCACCGAGCTCCGCGACCGTGTCTCGGAGGAACTGGACTACGAGCTGGAGGCGGCGGCCCAGCAGGAGCACGCCGAGGAGTTCGACGGCGATCCGGATGTGGTGATCCCCGGAGTGGTGCACCAGTCGGATCAGGTACTGGTGACCGAGTGGATCGAAGGCATACCTCTGTCGCAGGTGATCGCCGACGGCAGTCAGGAACAGCGGGACAGGGCAGGTCAGCTGCTGGCGCGCTTCCTGTTCTCCGGGCCTGCCCGCACCGGCCTGCTGCACGCGGATCCCCATCCGGGGAACTTCCGGCTGCTGCCGCCGGCGGACGCCGATAGCTCCGCCGCCGCCGACGAGGACACCGCGGGCGGTACTGCCGGACTTGACGGGAACCCCAGCCGGTGGCGTCTTGGGGTTCTGGATTTCGGCACGGTCGACCGTCTGCCGGGCGGTCTGCCTCGCGCCATCGGCGATGCCCTGCGGATGACGCTGGACGGTGACGCCCACGGCGTCTACTCGTCGCTGCGCGAGGACGGCTTCGTCAGGGATTCCATCGAGCTGGAACCCGACGAGGTGCTCGACTATCTTCTCCCGATCATCGAGCCGGCGCAGGTGGAGGAATTCGCCTTCTCCCGCTCCTGGTTGCGCAGCCAGGCCGGGCGGGTCGCAGATCCTCGTTCCCCCGCACACCAGCTGGGGAAGCAGTTGAACCTGCCGCCGTCGTATCTGCTGATACACCGCGTCACGCTCAGCACCATCGGGGTGCTGTGCCAGCTGGGCGCGACCGTGCGGCTGCGGGACGAACTGGAGTCCTGGCTTCCCGGGTTCGTCCTGGAGCCCGGCCATGACGAGGCCGGCCCTGATGACGAGGGCGAGCCGGAGGCAGCCCAGGAGGCCGCGCCGGTCGACGCATAGCCGCGCCGCCGCCGAAGAGGTGGAGCCGCGGGTGCGAGGAGTCCCCAGCTCTCCCTGTTCGAGACGCGCACCGGTCGGGCGCGTCGGTCGCTCCCCCGGGAACCGGAGAAACGGGATCCAAGGGCGGGCAGTGCGGGGCGGGAAGGCTCGCAGATACGGTCCGGAGGGCGCCATGCCCCAGCCCCTCACCACCAGTCGGAGTCGAGCCGGCCCTCGATGGCCCGGATGTGGGTGCGCGCGCAGGCCTCGCAGAGGTACTGCCGACCGCCCTTCTCCACGGAACAGAGCCAGGTAGGAGGCGGGGTCACGCCGTCGGCGGAGGCACCGCAGCGGGCGCACGTCACCCTGGCGGTGGCCGGACCCTCGGTGTTCTGAGTCTCCTCGTCCACCTCGCGACGGTAACGCCGTCGCGAGGTGGACGCACCGCGGGGCCGGCCCCAATCGGACCGGCCCCGCGGATGGGGAGGGCTGCCCGGGCGAGCGGTTGCCCGGGCGGCTCGGTGCTCAGCGTCGCTGGTGAAGCGTCAGTGCATGACGGCCATGGCGAGCGCACGGCGGGCGCGCATCGAGGCGCGCTCCGCACGGCGCTGCATCCGCCGGGCGGCGACCAGGCGCGCTGCCTGACGGCCCTGCTCGGCTTCCCTCATGCGCTCGTGCATATGCGCACGAGCCAGGGCTTCTGGGATGAGTTGCATTTCGCGGGTCCTGTTCTGACGCGAGTCGTTCGCGCCGATGATGGTGACGTCCGGGGTCGCGGAGCCGACGGGCTCCCTCGTGGGGGTGATCATTGGTGCCTGATTTCGGGGGTCATGGGTGTGGGGACGGTCGATCGTGCCGATGCGCTTGCTCCGTGCGGGGGACATGACCCCCAGGCCGGCGGTCACGCCGCGACCGGGTTCTTGCGCGGACGGCCACGCGGACGCTTGCGGGCGACGACGACACCCTGGACGAAGAGCTCGCCACCCCAGACACCCCACGGCTCACGCCGCTCCTTGGCACCGGCGAGACAGGCCTCGACGAGGGGACAGGTCCGGCAGAGCAACTTGGCGTACTCGACGTCCGCCGGGGACTCCGCGAAGAAGACCTCCGGGTCGTAGGAACGGCAGGGGACGGGTACGCCGAGTTTCTCGATGGCGTCGTCGAGCGCGGTGAGCGCGGTGAGGGGGATCAAGGTGGTGTCCTCCGTGGAGCCGGGCGGGGCGATCGTGTCGGAAGGCGGTACGGACGGGGCGTGCGTCTCGAGTTGCACGGTGGTGTTGTCCTCGTCTGGTCTGCCGGCCTGTTGGCCGGTTGGCGGCTGGTACCAGGTCCTGCTTGTCCCGAGGCTCCTTCGTCTCGTTTCATCCGTTCGGACAAAACAAAAGGGCCGCGGATCCCGAGTGGGGTTCCGCGGCCCTGAAGGCGCCGGCCTGATTCCGGATCAGGCTGGATCGCTCCAGGGTTCAGGCCCACGGAAGGCCCACATCGTGTGGTGCTGTGTCGTCTGCTTCTTGGCTCCGGCACCGGCGGCCGCAAAGGCATAGGCCGAGGCCTGTGCCTTCACTACTGCTGCTTCCGGTGCCTGGGTCGGTCGCTCATTGCGCTCTCGCACGGGCAGGCTCGCCAGGAACAGCGGGCTGACGGCGGAGATACCGGACACACCGGTGCCACGAAGCGAGAGCTCCGAGGAGCAGGCGAAGCCGAGTGCGCAGGTGGAGACGACCGACGGATCGGTCATTTTGATGGTCTTGATGATGCTGATCACGACAATCGCCTCCTCTCGGCGTCTCAAGGGACCGGCCGGGGCCGATCCTGCGGTATTCGGATAAGTACAGCACGGATTCAGGGCTTCAGAGAAGACGCTGTTCCCGTGGACAAGAACCTATGGTGACGACTGGTGCCCGCGCAAACTATTTTCTCGACGAGTTTTTCTCACACGTCGCCGTCGTCCTCGCCTGCCCCGATATCCAGCGCCCGACCTGCGCAGATGGCCAGTACGTCGGCTCCGAACCTGGTCAACTTCCGGTTGCCGACGCCGGGGATGACGACGAGCTCCGCCTCCTCGGCCGGGACGGCCTCCGCGATCGCCATCAGGGTCTTGTCGGTGAAGACGCAGAAGGCGGGCTGGCTGATCTCCTTCGCACGGTCCGCACGCCACTCGCGCAGCCGGCCGTACAGCGCCTCGTCCATGTCCGAAGGACAGTCCTCGCAACGCATCAGCTTCATCTCGCCGGCTTCGGTGAGTGTCCTGGCGCAGACCCGGCACCTCACGGGTCCGCGGCGCCGCGACCTCGCATCCCGCTCCGTGCCCTCCCCGCTCCTGCCCGCACCCGAGCCGGGGCCTCGGTCGATGCCCCCGCCGCCCCCGGTGCCCGCCCGCATGCCGGCTGCCGACGAGCCGGGCCGGAGACCGTTCAGGAAGCGGGTCGGCCGGCGTCCGGCGCGGCCGCCGGGCGACCGGGACACGGCCCAGGAAAGCGAGAGGTGGAACCGGGCACGGGTGACGCCCACGTACAGGAGGCGGCGCTCCTCCTCAACCTGTTCGTCGGTCTTGGCGTAGGCGATCGGCATCATGCCCTCGGTCAGTCCGACGACGAACGCGGCGTCCCATTCCAGGCCCTTGGCCGAGTGCAGCGACGCGAGGGTAACGCCCTGGACCGTGGGCGCGTGCTGGGCTGCGGCGCGCTCGTCGAGCTCCGCGACGAGGTCGGAGAGCGTCGCACCCGGTTTGGCCTGTTCGAAGTCCTCGGCGAGCCGGACGAGTGCGGCGAGGGACTCCCACCGGTCCCGCACCGCTCCGGATCCTGCGGGCGGCTTGGAGGTCCATCCCTTGGTGGAGAGCACCGCCCTCACCTCGGACGGCAGGTCGTCGGCTCCGTCGAGAAGGGAGTCGTTGCCCCCCGCGCGGGCGGCGCCCCGCAGGGCGACGCCCGCCTCCCGCACCTCGGGTCGGTCGAAGAAGCGTTCGGCTCCACGCAGCTGGTAGGGGACGCCCGCGTCCGCCAGGGCCTGTTCGTAGACCTCGGACTGGGAGTTGACCCTGTACAGCACGGCGATCTCTCCGGCGGGGACACCGGCAGCGATGAGATCGCGGATCCGGCGGGCGGTGCCCTCGGCCTCGGCCGGCTCGTCGGTGTACTCCGTGTAGACGGGCTCGGGCCCCTTGTCGCGCTGGGAGACGAGCTCCAGGCGATGCTCGGCCGCCTTGCCGCGGGCCTGGGACAGCAAGCCGTTGGCAAGCTGCACGACCTGCGGTGTCGAACGGTAGTCCCGCACCAACTTGACCACGGTCGCGTTCGGGTGGCGGGTGCGGAAGTTCAGCAGGTGGTCGGGGGTGGCCCCGGTGAAGGAGTAGATCGTCTGGCCGGCGTCGCCGACGACGCAGAGATCGTCCCGGTCACCGAGCCAGAGGTCGAGGAGCCGCTGCTGGAGCGGGCTGACGTCCTGGTACTCGTCGACGACGAAGTGCTGGTACTGACGGCGCACGTGCTCGGCGATGTCGTGCCGGTCCTGCAGGATGCCGACGGTCAGCAGCAGCACGTCCTCGAAGTCGATCACCGACCGGTCACGCTTCAGCTGCTCGTACATCGCGTAGATCTGGGAGAGCTCGGCCGGGTCGCGCGGGGCGTCCCGCTGGCTCTTCGCCACGGCGGCCGGGTAGTCGGCCGGCACGGTCTGGGTGACCTTGGCCCACTCGATCTCGCTCGTGGCGTCCCGCAGCTCGTTGCGGTCGAGCCGGATCCCGCAGCGGGCGGCGGCCTCGGCCACCAGCTGGACCTTGCGCTCCACCAGGCGCGGGAGCTCCCCACCGACGGCTTTCGGCCAGAAGTACTGGAGCTGGCGCAGTGCGGCGGAGTGGAAGGTCCGGGCCTGCACTCCGGTCGCGCCGAGCTGGCGGAGCCGGCCGCGCATCTCACCCGCCGCGCGATTGGTGAAGGTGACGGCGAGCACGGTCGTCGGCTGGAGGATCCCGGCGCGCACCCCGTACGCGATGCGATGGGTGATCGCCCGCGTCTTGCCCGTACCCGCGCCGGCCAGCACGCACACGGGTCCGCCCAGGGCCAGCGCGACCTCGCGCTGCTCCGGGTCGAGCCCGTCGAGCACGGCGTCCGCGGAGTCGGGGACCTGCGGGAAGAGGGTGGAGTGCGTTGCTGCTGTCACCCCGCCATGCTGCCAGGTCCCAGGATGCCGGTGCGGCGGTTGTCCACAAGGCCCGCCATTCGTCGTACCGGCCGGGCGGGGCGGGAATGGCCGTCGGGTCAGGTGCGTTCCCTGGAGGCGGGAAGGTGCGTGAGCGTACTTGCCCGCCTTCCCAGTGAGACGTACGAGACAAGGGAGCACCGACGACATGCCGGGCACTGTGACGATGTACAGCACCACCTGGTGCGGCTACTGCCGCCGGCTCAAGGGCCAGATGGACCGCGAGGGAATCGCGTACACCGAGGTCAACATCGAGCAGGACCCGGATTCGGCAGCTTTTGTCGAGAAGGCGAATGACGGAAACCAGACGGTCCCGACCGTTCTTGTACTTCCCGCCAACGATGGCCCTGAGGTCGTGATGACGAACCCGAGCCTTGCCCAGGTGAAGCAGGCGCTCGGCGCCTGACTCCCGCTACGCGCAACCCCCGACCGGCCTGACGCTGCTCGGGGGTTCTGTGTGCCCTGGGGCTGCATCGCCTGAACAAGGCCCGCCATCTACACCCTTCGGGACGTCGAGCAAGCGACTTTCCCGTTCCGGAAAGCGGGGGATCTTGACCATGCTGCCCGCAAGCCAGAAGCATCGAACGCGACAAGGACTGTCGACGTGAGGGGGAAGCCATGGGCGCACCGCTGCGGAAGCTGTCGGGAGACCCGGACTGCAAGAACGGCACTTGCCCGACGCTGTGGGGCACGGACGACAGCAAGGACTACGTAGTGCAGGGCTACGTGATCACCGACCCTGAGCGGCTGGCATAGCTCGACCTACCCGAGGGCGAGACAGCCGTCATGGTCCCGGCGGCAGTGCTTGAGGAGTACTTCAGTGCTCGCAGGTGAGGAGTTCGGCCGTCTCTTCGAGACCTTCGAGCGGACCGCGTTCCGGCTGGAGACGCTCGACTTGTACGACGTGGAAGAGGAGCAGGACGAGATCGCACGGTTCCTCGCGGGCGAGGACATGGGGCCGGAGTGGGACGACAACCCATGGGTGCGCTCGATGACCGACAAGGGCAAGAGCGTGTCCCGCGTTCACGTCCTGCGCTCTCCCTTGACTGACTACCTGCGTTACGAGCTGTCGGCTTACCTCGGCAACATCAAGGCAGGGGAGTCCATCGGGATCATCGACCTTGCCGAGCAGGAGGTGACTGGCCTGCCCGATCACGACTTCTGGCTCTTCGGCGGAAGTTTGTGGTGCGGGTTCGCGGCGCTTGGCCGGGTCGTTGATCCACGCCTGCTGGGGTATCCGGGGTGGTCGGGGCCGGCGGCCGAAGCGCTCGGG
>NZ_JBHVCT010000107.1:0-18005 GCF_042803195.1 Streptomyces sp. NPDC057428 | reverse complement strand
CCCCCGGTCCGGGGGCGCCGCCGTCGTCGTGCGTCTCAGGCTTCAGCTGGATCAGGCTTTAGCTGAAGGAGTCACCGCAGGCGCAGGAACCCGTGGCGTTCGGGTTGTCGATCGTGAAGCCCTGCTTCTCGATGGTGTCCACGAAGTCGACGGACGCGCCGCCCAGGTACGGGGCGCTCATCCGGTCGGTGACGACCTTGACGCCGCCGAAGTCCTTCACGACGTCACCGTCGAGCGAGCGCTCGTCGAAGAAGAGCTGGTAGCGCAGGCCCGAGCAGCCGCCGGGCTGAACGGCGACGCGCAGCGCCAGGTCGTCCCGGCCCTCCTGCTCCAGCAGGGTCTTGACCTTGGATGCGGCGGCGTCGGACAGGAGGATGCCGTCGCTCACGGTGGTGGTCTCGTCCGATACGGACATCTGCTTCTCTCCCGGGTTGTACGGACTGCTTGCCGACGGTCCAACCATCGGGGCCGCGGATTCATTCCGGGCCTGGCGCGTGTCTGTTCCCTTCATGCTCGCACACCACCCCCGCGGGGGGATGCGTCACATCGACGCTATCGGCATCGTCAAACTGACGCGAAGCGGTTATGATTAATAACGTCAATTAGACGAAAAGGCGTATCGCAGAAAAGAGAGGGTGCGTGCCGTGACCACCGCCCAGCCCCTGGATGTCCAGCCGACCCCGCTCGCTCTCCTGCTGCTCGGCCGCGAGGCCGACCCCCGGAGCGAGCGCGGGGTCGAATGCCCCGGCGACCTGCCCTCACCGTCCGACCCGGACCTGGTGGAGCGGGCCCGCGTGGCCAAGGAGAAGCTCGGGGACAAGGTGTTCATCCTCGGACACCACTACCAGCGCGACGAGGTCATCCAGTTCGCGGACGTCACCGGCGACTCCTTCAAACTCGCCCGAGACGCCGCCGGCCGGCCCGACGCGGAGTACATCGTCTTCTGCGGCGTGCACTTCATGGCGGAGTCCGCGGACATCCTCACCGGCGACGACCAGAAGGTCGTGCTGCCGGACCTGGCGGCGGGCTGCTCGATGGCCGACATGGCCACCGCCGAACAGGTCGCCGAGTGCTGGGACGTGCTGACCGAGGCGGGGGTCGCCGACCAGGTCGTGCCGGTCTCGTACATGAACTCGTCCGCCGACATCAAGGCCTTCACGGGCAGGCACGGTGGCACCATCTGCACCTCCTCGAACGCGAAGCGCGCACTGGAGTGGGCCTTCGAACAGAGGGAGCCCTCGGCGGGCAAGGTGCTCTTCCTGCCGGACCAGCACCTGGGCCGCAACACCGCCGTGCGGGAGATGGGGATGAGCCTGGAGGACTGCGTCCTCTACAACCCGCACAAGCCGAACGGCGGCCTGACCGCCGAGGAACTGCGCGACGCGAAGATGATCCTCTGGCGCGGGCACTGCTCGGTGCACGGGCGCTTCTCGGTGGAATCGATCGACGACGTACGGAAGCGGATCCCGGGCGTCAACGTGCTGGTACACCCGGAGTGCAAGCACGAGGTCGTGGCTGCCGCGGACTACGTGGGCTCGACGGAGTACATCATCAAGGCCCTGGAGGCCGCTCCGGCCGGCTCCAAGTGGGCCGTCGGTACGGAACTGAACCTGGTCCAGCGGCTGGCGAACCGTTTCGCCGCCGAGGACAAGGAGATCGTCTTCCTCGACAGGACGGTCTGCTTCTGCTCGACGATGAACCGGATCGACCTGCCGCACCTGGTGTGGACCCTGGAGTCGCTGGCCGAGGGGAACACGGTCAACCGCATCCAGGTCGACGCGGAGACCGAGAAGTTCGCGAAGGCGGCCCTGGAGCGAATGCTGGCGCTGCCGTAAGGCGCGGCCCCCGCGCACGGCGGAGCCGAACGCACCCGTCGGCACGCACGAGACATGGGTGGGTCTCTCTCTTCTGTGGCGTACGCGGCAGATGGTCGGCTGTTCGGGGACACAACAGGGGAACCGCCTCCACCCTTCGCTCCACCCCGGAGCCCGGAGCGGGGCGGCGCCGCCCCTCACTCCGCCCTGGGGCGCACCAGACCCGACTCGTACGCGATGACGACCAGCTGGGCGCGGTCCCGCACGCCCAGCTTCGCCATCGCCCGGTTGACGTGCGTCTTCACCGTGAGAGGGCTGACGGCGAGGCGCTCGGCGATCTGGTCGTTGGAGTGCCCACCCGCGACCAGCACGAGTACCTCGCGCTCGCGTCCGGTGAGCGCACCGAGGCGCTCGGAGTACTCCGCGGCGTCGGGACCTTCGCCCGCGGTGCCGCCCTGGGCCAGGAAGGTGGCGATCAGGCCCTTCGTCGCGGCCGGGGAGAGGAGTGCCTCGCCGGCCGCGGCGATACGGATGGCGTTGAGCAGTTCGTCGGGCTCCGCGCCCTTGCCCAGGAAGCCGGAGGCGCCCGCCCGCAGGGACTGCACCACGTAGTCGTCCACCTCGAAGGTGGTGAGCATGACGATCCGTACGCCCGCCAGGTCCGGGTCGGCGCTGATCAACCGGGTGGCGGCGAGTCCGTCCGTGCCCGGCATCCGGATGTCCATCAGCACCACGTCGGCGAGGGTCGAGCGGGCCAGGGTGACGGCCTCGGCACCGTCCGCGGCCTCACCCACGACCTGCATGTCCGGCTCGGAGTCCACCAGCACCCGGAACGCGCTGCGCAGCAGCGCCTGGTCGTCGGCCAGCAGCACCTTGATGGGTGTCATACGGATCCCCCCGTCGTCTCCGCGGTGACCGGCCCCTCCGGCGCACGTGTGCGGGACGTGACGGGAAGGATCGCATGGACCCGGAATCCGCCTCCGTAACGGGGGCCGGCCGTCAGCGTGCCGCCGAGGGCGGTGACCCGCTCGCGCATGCCGATCAGGCCGTGGCCGCCGCCGTCGGACGTTCCGGGGCCCGGATCCGCCCCCTTCCCGTTGTCGAGCACGGTGATCTCCGCGGTCTCACCGACCCGGACTACGCTGACCTCGGCCTTCGCGTCTCCCCCCGCGTGCTTGCGCACGTTGGTCAGGGCCTCCTGGATGATCCGGTACGCGGCGAGGTCTGCGGCTGCGGGCAGGGGGCTGTCCCGGTCGGCGCAGGCCACCTCGACGGGCAGGCCCGCGTTGCGGAAGGTGTCGACCAGCGCGTCGAGGACCGCGAGCCCGGGTGCGGGTTCGGTGGGCGCCTCCGGATCGCCGGACTGGCGCAGCAGCCCGACCGTGGCACGGAGCTCGTTGAGGGCGGAGCGGCTGGCCTCCCGAACGTGGGCGAGCGCTTCCTTCGCCTGGTCGGGGCGCTTGTCCATGACGTGGGCGGCCACCCCGGCCTGCACGTTGACCAGCGCGATGTGGTGGGCCACGACGTCGTGCAGGTCGCGGGCGATCCGCAGGCGCTCCTCGGCGACCCTGCGGCGGGCCTCCTCCTCGCGGGTGCGCTCCGCGCGCTCGGCCCGCTCCCTGATCGCGTCGATGAAGGCCCGCCGGCTGCGCACCGCGTCCCCCGCGGCTCCGGCCAGACCGGTCCAGGCGAGGACACCGACGTTCTCCTGGCTGTACCAGGGAGTGCTGCCGACGACCATGGCGGCCATG
Organism: Streptomyces sp. NPDC057428; assembly: GCF_042803195.1. Classification (NCBI taxonomy): domain Bacteria; kingdom Bacillati; phylum Actinomycetota; class Actinomycetes; order Kitasatosporales; family Streptomycetaceae; genus Streptomyces; species Streptomyces sp. NPDC057428. The sequence continues at coordinate 14,440 of NZ_JBHVCT010000107.1, read as the reverse complement.
GTCAGCACCCCCATGGTCAGCAGACCGACCCGCCAGGTGGTGGGCCGGTCGGTACGGGAAGCGACGGTGAACAGGGCAATGACCGAGCTCATCACGACGGGGGCGGGCGGGTCCATCAGGACGAACTCGACGGCGGAGAGCAGCCCCGTGACGGCGAGCACGGCCATGGGCCTGCGCCTGCGCATGACGAGCGCACCGGCGGAGAGCACCATCAGCAGCACACTGGACGGTTCCGGGATGCGGGCGCCGAAGATGGGCTCGTGGCCCGGGTTCTGCTCGGCGAACGACGCGCAGATCATGCAGGCGAGCACAGCCGCGGCCAGTCCCCGGTCGAAGGCGAGGGGATGGCCGCGCAGCCAGCGGCGGGGCCGTACGAAGCCGGTTCCGAGGGTGGTCACGTCGAGCCACGGTACGGCGTGCCGTCGACGCCGCGGTCCGTGCGGTGTCAGGACGCCGTCACAGGGCCGGGCCCGGGCCGGCGGCGTGGAGAGGCGCTCCGCCAGCATGCCGCCCCGCTCCGGAAGACCCGGAACGGGGCGGCATGAGGAGTACGGGGCGCGAGTCCTTCAGCCGGGGATGAGCCCGTCGTCGCGGAGCATGGAGCGCACCTCTTCGAGGGTGGCGTCGGATGCCGGAAGGATCAGTTCGGACGGCTCCAGGGAGTCGTCGGGGAGCGGTGACCCCAGCTCGCGCACCTTGTCCAGGAGTGCGTGGAGCGTGGCCCGGAAGCCCGGACCGTCACCGCTCTCCATCTCCGCCAGGAGCACGTCGTCGAGCTCGCTCAGCTCGGCGAGGTGACTGTCGGCCAGGCTGACCTGGCCCTCCCCCATGATCCGTACGATCATGACGCCGCCCTCACTGCTTGTCGAACTTGTGCGGGGACTGCTGCGACTGCGGTGCCGCGTCCTGCGTGCCGCCCTCGATGGCCTGCTGCTGTCCGGCGGACCCGCCGGCCAGCTCGGCCTTCATGCGCTGCAGTTCCAGTTCCACATCCGTACCACCGGAGATCCGGTCGAGCTCGGCGGCGATGTCGTCCTTCGCCGTGCCGGACGAGTCGTCGAGCGCGCCCGAGGCGAGCAGCTCGTCGATGGCCCCGGCGCGCGCCTGCAGCTGCTGGGTCTTGTCCTCGGCCCGCTGGATCGCGAGGCCGACGTCGCCCATCTCCTCGGAGATGCCCGAGAAGGCCTCCCCGATCCGGGTCTGGGCCTGGGCGGCGGTGTAGGTGGCCTTGATGGTCTCCTTCTTCGTGCGGAAGGCGTCGACCTTGGCCTGCAGACGCTGGGCCGCGAGAGTGAGCTTCTCCTCCTCACCCTGCAGCGTCTGGTGCTGTGTCTCCAGATCGGAGACCTGCTGCTGGAGGGCGGCACGCCGCGAGAGCGCCTCACGGGCCAGGTCCTCGCGACCGAGCGCGAGCGCCTTGCGGCCCTGGTCCTCCAGCTTGGACGACTGGCCCTGCAGCTGGTTCAGCTGCAGCTCGAGCCGCTTGCGCGAGGTCGCCACATCGGCGACGCCGCGGCGTACCTTCTGGAGCAGTTCGAGCTGCTTCTGGTACGAGTAATCGAGGGTCTCGCGCGGATCCTCGGCCCGGTCAAGGGCCTTGTTTGCCTTCGCGCGGAAGATCATTCCCATACGCTTCATGACACCGCTCATGGGCTTCGCGCGCCCCCTTCTGACTTAACTGGGCTCCAGCACTCCAACAGAACCCACAGTACGGGCCCTGTCTCCATTACCGCACTGTTCGGGCACGGATGTGCTCCTCCCCAAGGACGACTGCCGCCGGATACCGCTCCCGCCCAAGGAGTAGACGAAGATCAGGGGAAGTCGCGGCGACGTCCGTTCTGCCCCTGTCACACCACTTTTCTGGACGCGGGCCGTTGCCGGATCGTTCCCGGCCGGTCCCCGGTTGTGCAGGGCGACCCATTACTCTTGGGTTTTGTGTTCCGTAGCCGTTCCAAGGAAGAGAAGGCCCCCACCGACAAGGTGACGGCGGACCTCTCCAAGCAGCCCCGCGACCCCCAGGCTCCCAAAGGTCGCCCCACCCCCCGGCGCAGCGACGCCCAGACGCAGCGGCGGCGTGCCTCGAGCAGCGCGCCGACGGACCGCAAGGAGGCCGCCAAGCGCCAGCGCGAGGCCCGCCGCTCCGACATGGCCAGGCAGCGCGAGGCGCTCGCCTCGGGCGACGAGCGCTACCTGCCGGCGCGTGACAAGGGCCCCGTGCGGCGCTACGTCCGCGACTTCGTGGACTCGCGCTTCTGCATCGCGGAGTGGTTCCTCCCGCTCGCGGTGATCATCCTGATCCTCAGCGTGGTCCAGGTGCAGAACATCCAGAACATCTCGCTGCTGCTCTGGCTCGGCGTGATCGTGCTGATCGTCGTCGACTCCATCGGCCTCGGATTCCGTCTCAGGAAGCAGCTCGCGCAGCGCTTCCCCGACACCCCGAAGCGCGGGGCGGTGGCCTACGGTCTGATGCGCACGCTGCAGATGCGCCGTCTTCGTCTGCCCAAGCCGCAGGTCAAGCGGGGAGAGCGGCCCTGAGCACGGAGACCTCCGGCTTCACGGGGGTGTCCTCCCGGTGGCTGGAAGGGCTCGGCGGACTGCGCAACACGGTCCGCCAGGAGCTCGTCGCCCGGCAGCTCGACGAGCAGATAGCCAGGCGCTTCCCCGTGGGGCAGCGGCTGCGGGTGCTCGACGTCGGCATGGGCCAGGGCACACAGGCCCTGCGCCTCGCGCGGGCCGGCCATTCGGTGACGGGCCTCGAGTCCGACACCGAGATGCTTCGGTCCGCGCGGGAGTCCCTCGCGGGCGAGCCGGACGGCATACGGGAGCGGGTCCGCCTCATCGAGGGCGACGGCCATGACACCGGGGTGCACTTCCTGCCCGGCAGTTTCGACGTGGTCCTCTGCCACGGCGTGCTGATGTATGTGTCCGAGCCCGATCCGATGCTGGCCGGCCTGGCGCGCATGCTGGCACCCGGCGGCCTCCTGTCGCTGCTCGTACGCAACGCGGACGCACTGGCGATGCGGCCCGGGACCGCGGGCGACTTCGGCGCGGCTCTCGCGGCGTTCGACACGGACACCTACACGAACAGGCTCGGCCTCGAGGTCCGGGCCGACCGGCTCGGGACGCTGCGGGCCACGCTCGCCGGGATCGCCGCGCCGCTGCACGCCTGGTACGGCGTGCGCGTCTTCACCGACAACGTGGACAACGAGGCGGAGCTGCCCGGTCCCGAGGAGCTGGCGCGGGTGTTCGCCGCCGAGGACCGGGCGGGGCGCACCGACCCGTACCGCGGGGTCGCCGCGCTGCTGCACCTGTGCGGGGTACGCGGCTGAACGGGGCCGGGGTGTACCCCTGATCGGCCCAGCAGCACAGGGCGCGGGCGTCGCGGCCTGGCCATACTCCGGGCATGGACCCATCGCCGTACCGAAGCCGCGTACGCCGCTCCCTCATGTGGTCAGCCGCCGCCGTGTGCGCGGTCGCGCTGGCGGGGGGCTGCGCGGGGCCGGATCCGGCCCCGGCAGCGGCGCCCGCGCAGCAGGGCGTGGCGTCACGCGCGGCGGGCGACCTCGAGGACCAGTACCAGGCGGTCATCAAGGACGTGCTGCCCTCCGTGGTGCAGATCGCCGCCGGTGACGGCCTCGGCTCGGGCATCGTCTACGACGACAAGGGCCACATCGTCACGAACGCGCACGTGGTGGGTAGCGAGAAGACCTTCGACGTCAGTGTCGCGACCGGTGAGAAGGAGCTGAAGGCCACCCTGGTCTCCTCCTACCCGGAGCAGGACCTGGCGGTCCTCAAGCTCGACGACGTGCCCGACGGGCTGCGCGCCGCGCGGTTCGGCGACACCGACACGGTCGAGGTGGGGCAGATCGTCCTGGCGATGGGCTCCCCGCTCGGCCTGTCCAGCAGCGTCACCCAGGGCATCGTCTCGGCCGTGGGCCGGACCGTCAGTGAGAGCACCTCCGGCGGCGGTACGGGGGCGACCCTGGCCGACATGGTGCAGACGTCCGCGGCCATCAACCCCGGCAACAGCGGCGGCGCGCTGGTGAACCTGGACAGCGAGGTGATCGGCATCCCGACCCTCGCGGCGACCGATCCCCAACTGGGCGACAGCGCCGCGCCCGGTATCGGTTTCGCGATCCCCGTCTCCATGGTCCGCACGGTCGCGGACCAGATCATCAAGTCCGGCAAGGTCACCGACTCGGGCCGGGCGGCGCTGAACATCACGGGACGCACCGTCGTGGACGGCGAGTACCGGCCGGCGGGCGTCGCGGTCGTCAGCGTCCAGAAGGGCGGCGCGGCGGACGAGGCGGGCCTGCGCGTCGGCGACGTCATCACCCGGGTCGGCGACGACCGGGTCACGACCATCACCTCGCTCTCGGAGGCGCTGGCGGGTGACGAGCCGGGCGAGAAGGTCACGGTGGCCTACACCCGGGGGGACGCGAAGAAGACGGTCCAGGTCACGCTGGGCGAGGTCTGAGGCACTTCGTCCGGGATCGGGCTGAATCGGGCGTCAGGAGCCCGGACACCGCCCGGACGGGCGAAGGGGCCGGTGCGGCCCGCCCGGACTCCGGGTCCGGGCGGGTCCGGCGGCCTCAGTCGGCCTGGAGACTCATGGGTCCGTAGATCTTCGTCGTGTCCTCGAAGAGCGACACCTGATCAGCGCCGCCTTCGAGGAGCTCCTTCCAGAACTCACCGATCCAGGACTCCGCGTCGCCCTGCGTCGTGAACTCCTCCGGCTGCAGCGCCGGCTCCGTCTCCGTACCGTCGGACTTCTCGAACCGCCACGTCCACGCCATGTCCGCCTCCTGGGTCACGTTGCTCCCCGAAGACTAGTGGGTGTGCCGGGCGCGCAGGTGGTTCACGGACACGGGAGGATCAGGGCGTGGAACTGACTCTGCTCGGCACCGGAGCCCCTGACGGGCTGCCGCGGCCCGACTGCCCGTGCGCCGTCTGCACGTCGTCCCGCGGTACGCGGGCGCGCGCCGCCACCGCGCTGCTCGTCGACGACGCCCTGCTGCTGGACCTCACCCCGGGCGCCGTGTTCGCCGCGGCGCGCGCCGGCCATTCGCTCTCCGGGGTACGCCAGGTGCTGCTGACCCATCCGCATGACGGGCCCGCGGTGGAACTGCCCGCCTCGCTCCCCGCCGCGGGACGGGTCCCGGACGGCCAGGAGCTGACGCTGATCAGCGGCCACCGGGTCCGGGCCATGGCGATGGACGCGCCGGGCACCGGATACGAGGTGACCTCGCCGGAGGGCGAGCGCCTGCTCTATCTGCCGCCCGGTGCCTCCCCCGCCGGTCTGGCCGACCCGTTCGCCGAGCCCTACGACATGGTCGTCTGCGACGTGATCGACAGGCCGGACGCCGTGGCCAGGCTGCGGGCGGTGGGGGCCGTCACCGCCGTCACCGAGATCGTCGCGGTCCACCTGGACCACGACGCGCCGCCGGGCGCCGAGCTGGACCGGCGGCTCGCCGCCGCCGGAGCCCGGGCCGTGCCGGACGGGACGACCATTCCGGTGGGCGCCTACCACTGCGTACCCGAGGTGCCCCGGCGGACGCTGGTGACGGGAGGGGCCCGGTCGGGGAAGTCGGTGGAGGCCGAACAGCGCCTGGAGACCTGTCCCGAGGTGGTGTACGTGGCGACGGGCGGGCGCCGGCAGGGCGACACGGAGTGGGAGGCCCGGATCGGGCTGCACCGTGAACGCAGGCCCGCCGCCTGGCGCACCGAGGAGACCTGCGAGCTCGCGGGACTGCTCGAACAGGACGGGCCGCCGCTGCTGATCGACTGCCTGTCCCTGTGGCTGACCGACGCGATGGACCGGGTGGACGCCTGGGACGACACCGGGTGGACGGACGGCGGGCGGGAGAAGCTGCGCGAGCGGGTCGCCGAGCTGGTCCGCGCTGTGCGCGGGACGCGCCGTACGGTCGTCGCGGTGACCAACGAGGTCGGTTCGGGCGTCGTCCCGGCGACGGCATCCGGTCGGCGTTTCCGGGACGAACTGGGCCGCCTGAACGCCGCGTTCGCCGCCGAGTGCGAGGAGGTGCTGCTGGTCGTGGCCGGGCGGGCGCTGGTGCTGCGGGGCTGATCGCCGACGGGTGCGGGGACGGGGATGCGTGCCTGGCTGCCGGGTACTGTTCCCGGCAGGAACCCTCAGCCGGGTTCCGGCCCACCCTGTGACGACCCGCGAGGCAGACCCCCGTGAATCTGGACGACTTCTCCGACCTGATCGAACGCCCCGACGGGGGTGTGCGGCGTGATGCCGAGGAACGCCGCGAGCGGCTGGCCGTGCCCGTGGGCGCACTCGGCCGGCTCGACGAACTGGGCGAATGGCTCTCGGCCGCCCAGCAGTCCGTGCCGGTCAAGCCGGTGGACCACCCGCGCGTCGTGCTGTTCGCCGGTGACCACGGGGTCGCCGAGCTGGGAGTCTCCGGCCGGGCCGCCGGGACCGCGCACCGGCTGGTACGGGCCACGCTGGACGGTGCCAGTCCCGTCGCCGTGCTGGCCCGCCGCCTCTCCGTGCCGGTGCGGATCGTGGACGCCGGCCTGGACTGCGACCCGGAGCTGCTGCCGGACGCCGTCGTGCGGGACCGGGTGCGGCGGGGCAGCGGCCGGATCGACATCGAGGACGCGCTCACGGCCGGGGAGGCCGAGCAGGCCGTACGCCTCGGAATGCGCGTCGCCGACGAGGAGGCCGACTCCGGCACGGACCTGGTGGTGCTGGGTGATCTCAGCGTCGGCGGGACGACGGCGGCCTCGACCCTGATCGCGGCCCTGTGCGGCACGGACGCCTCGGTGGTGACCGGGCGTGGTGGTGCCCACATCGACGACCTGGCGTGGATGCGCAAGTGTGCGGCGATCCGGGACGCGCTGCGGCGGGCCCGCCCCGTACTCGGGAACCAGCTCGAGCTGCTGGCAGCGGTGGGCGGCGCGGATCTGGCGGCGATGACCGGCTTCCTGCTGCAGAGTGCCGTACGCCGCATGCCCGTGGTGCTGGACGGTGTGGTCTCGGCCGCGTGCGCGCTGGTGGCCCAGCGGGCGGCCTTCCGGGCCCCCGACTGGTGGCTCGCGGGCCAGGTGAGCGGCGAGCCCGCGCAGGCGAAGGCGCTGGACCGGATGGCGCTGACGCCGCTGCTGGACCACGGGGTGACTGTCGGCGAGGGCAGTGGCGCACTGCTGGCCCTCCCCCTCGTCCAGGCCGCCGCGGCTCTCGCGGCGGAACTCCCTGAGCAGGTCCGGGAGTTGGACGGGGGCGAGGAGAAGCCTTCCGAGGCCGCCTCGCAGGACGGGGGCGCGGACGCCTAGCAGGACGCGGATTCCTCGGAGGGCGACGAGGCCCCCGGGGACCCGCGGCACGCGGGGACGACCGCCTGAGCGGCTCTCAGGGACCGGGGCCCGGCCGGGGCCCCGGGAGCGGGGTCCTGTCCGGGGCCCCGCCGATCAGGTCCTGGAAGCGGCGCCGGGGTCCGACCCAGCGCACGTCGTGGTGATACGCCCTCAGCACCGCTCTGGCGCGAGCCCTGTGGCGGCGGCGGTAGAAGCGCTTCGCCCAGAGCGAGGCGGGCCTGGCCAGCCGGATCGCCCCGATCAGCGCGACGAACGGGATGAGGGTCCCGATCACCGCCATCCGGGCCTTGCCCTTGAACAGGGCGATGAGCACGAAGCCGAAGTTGGCGACGTAGGTCAGGACGACACCCAGCCTGCCCTGCTGCTCCTCACCCGTCAGCTCGTCCACGCCGAGCGGTGAGAAACCGAGCAGCACGAGCAGGACGAGCGAGGCGGTGAGGACGACGACCTCCACGCTCTGCCGACCCTCCTCGGTCCAGTACACGTCGTCGAGGTGCAGGATCAGCGCGAACTCGTCGAGCACGAGGCCCGCGCCGACGCCGAAGACGACCGCGAAGACCCCGGCGGCCACGCCCTGCTGACCGCTCGCGACCGCGCCGAACCCTCCGACCACCGAGAGCACGACACCGGGCACCACGTGGTGGACGTGCACACCGCCGGGCGTGACGTTGCGGAACGGCCCCTTCCCCGCCCTGATCATGCGGGTGATCATCCGGGTGACGGCGAAGGTCAGCACGAAGGCGCTCAGGGCGATCAGCAGCGGGAGCTTGCCCGGCTCGACGATGTTCTGCTGGAACCAGTGACCCATTCCACCTCCACCCGAAGAACCACCTATGCGGCTTCTGGGCAACTTTGCCCCATATGGCGATCGGCCACACCGGCTAGCGTGCGCGCGGTGACCTCCCTGAACACCCACGGCCTGCGTTTCGCCTTCGGCACCCTGACCGCGCTCCCTGTCCGCGTCACCCGCTGGGACCGCCGGACCGCACGCGCGGGCATGCTGTGCGCTCCGCTCGCCGGGCTCGTCGTGGGGGTGCTCGCGGCCGTCGCCGGGAGCCTCCTGCTGCTCGGCGGTGCGGGACCGCTGGTGGCGGCGGTCGCCTCCGCCGCGCTCCCGGCCGCGGTGACCAGAGGGCTGCACCTGGACGGGCTCGCGGACACCGCCGACGGGCTCGGCAGCGCGAAGCCGGCCGAAGCGGCCCTGCGGATCATGAAGCAGTCGGACATCGGACCGTTCGGCGTGGTCACCCTGCTGTTCGTGCTGCTGGCGCAGGTCGCCGCCCTCTTCGAGCTGTACGGCAGCGGATGGGCCGACGGCGCACTGGGCACGGTGGCCGCCGCCGTCACGGCCAGGCTCGCGCTGACGCTCGCCTCGCGCCGCGGTGTACCGGCAGCGCGGCCGGAGGGACTCGGCGCGGCGGTGGCGGGTACGGTCCCGCCGCCGGGTGCGGCGGCCGCGGCCTGTGCGGTGGTCGTCTGCTGCGCGGGGGCCGGCGCCCTGCTGGGCGGCGGATACGGCGCGGCCCTTCACCAGGCGCTCGCCGTCCTGGCGGGCACCGGAGCCGCGCACCTGATGCTGCGTCACTGCGTGCGGCGCTTCGGCGGGGTGACCGGCGACGTGTTCGGCGCGCTGGAGGAGACCGCGGCCACCACGGCCCTGCTGGCGCTGGCGCTGGGCTGACCGGCCGGGCCCGAACGGCGGCCGCGGGGTCCCTGCGGCCGCCGCCCCGCGGCGCCCCCGCCGACCGGACGGCCCCGCCCCCGTGAGCCCGGGACCCGGGCGCGCGTAGGCTCATTACCGGCACATTGCGGCTCCGTCCGCGATGTGCCGGGCCCGGTCGGCCCACCCCTCGACCGACACACAACTCAACGGAAGCGAGATTCCACCACCGTGACTGCTCTCACTCTCAGCACCTCAGGTGCGGCGACGCTGCGCGCCGACGCACTCGTCGTCGGTGTCGCCAAGGGCGCTGGGTCCAAGTCCGGGGGCCTGGTCGTGGCACCGGGCGCCGAGGCCGTGGACAAGGCGTTCGACGGAAAGCTCGCCACCGTCCTGGAGACCCTGGGCGCCTCCGGGGCCGAGGGCGAAGTGACCAAGCTCCCCGCTCCCTCCGGCCTCAAGGTCCCCGTCGTCATCGCGGTCGGACTCGGCCCGGTCCCGGAGAAGGACGAGGCCTACGACGCGGAGACGCTGCGCCGGGCCGCCGGCAGCGCAGCGCGCGCGCTGAAGGGCTCGAAGAAGGCCGGATTCGCCCTGCCGACGGAGTCCGTCGAGGACGCCTCGGCCGTCGCGGAGGGTGCTCTCCTCGGCGCGTACGCCTTCACCGCCTACCAGGGCGGCGAGAACAAGCTCGCCCCCAAGGGCGCCAAGCCGGACGCCAGGAAGCTGCCGCTCGGCGAGGTCGCCCTGCTCGGCACCAAGCCGCGCGACAAGGCCTTCAAGGCGGCCGCCGAGCGCGCCGTCGCGGTCGTCGAGGAGATCAACCGGGCCCGCGACCTGATCAACACCCCGCCGAACGACCTGTACCCCGAGTCCTTCGCCGCCGTGGCCACCGCCGCCGGCAAGGAGCACGGCATCAAGGTGCAGGTCCTCGACGAGAAGGCGCTCGTCAAGGGCGGTTACGGCGGCCTGCTCGGCGTCGGTCAGGGCTCCACCCACGGCCCGCGCCTGGTCAAGCTGGCCTACACCCACCCCAAGGCCGAGAAGACCCTGGCGCTCGTGGGCAAGGGCATCACCTACGACTCGGGCGGCATCTCGCTCAAGCCGGCCGGCCACAACGAGACGATGAAGTGCGACATGAGCGGCGCGGCCGCCGTGTTCGCCGCCGTCGTCTCGGCGTCCCGCCTCGGTCTCCAGGTCAACGTCACCGGATGGCTGGCGCTCGCCGAGAACATGCCCTCCGGCAACGCCACCCGCCCCGGTGACGTGCTGCACATGTACAGCGGCAAGACGGTCGAGGTCCTCAACACGGACGCCGAGGGCCGCCTGGTCCTCGCGGACGCGCTGACCCGCGCCTCGGAGGAGAAGCCCGACGCCATCGTCGACGTGGCGACCCTGACCGGCGCGATGGTCCTCGCCCTCGGCAACCGCACCTTCGGTGTGATGTCCAACGACGACGCCTTCCGTACGTCGATCCACGAGATCGCCGAGGAGGTCGGCGAGGCCTCGTGGCCGATGCCGCTCCCCGCCGACCTGCGCAAGGGCATGGACTCCCCGACCGCCGACATCGCCAACATGGGCGAGCGGATGGGCGGCGGCCTGGTGGCCGGTCTGTTCCTGAAGGAGTTCGTGGGCGAGGGCATCGCCTGGGCGCACCTGGACATCGCGGGCCCGGCGTTCCACGAGGGCGCCCCGTACGGCTACACGCCCAAGGGCGGCACCGGCTCCGCGGTCCGCACCCTGGTCAAGCTGGCCGAGCGCACGGCGGCCGGCGACCTCGGCTGAGGTCCTGACCGGCCGTCCCGCACGGGACGATCCGCCCGCGGCGCTCACGCGCCGTACACGGCCCCGGGCATACGTCCGGGGCCGTGGGCGTTCCCCCTTCGGCTCCGACCGGCTTTTCCGGAGATTTGTACGCACCCGTAACCGTCCGGGCCCGGCGACCGTCCGGCTCGGAGCAGGGGCCCGCGTCCCGTTCGCACGCAACAAGTGCGAAGATGGGTTCTCGGCAGGACAGGGCCCCCACCACAGGGCCGAATAACGCAAGCGGCCGAACACCAGCCGACCGGCCGGTCACACCCCAGCGACGGGGCCCGGCATACGGCGCACATGCATGGAGGACGTGACGTGGCGAACGACGCCAGCACCGTTTTCGACCTAGTGATCCTCGGCGGTGGCAGTGGCGGTTACGCCGCGGCCCTGCGCGGAGCTCAGCTGGGCCTGGACGTCGCACTGATCGAGAAGGGCAAGGTCGGCGGCACCTGCCTGCACAACGGCTGCATCCCCACGAAGGCGCTGCTGCACGCCGGCGAGATCGCCGACCAGGCCCGCGAGGCCGAGCAGTTCGGCGTGAAGGCCACCTTCGAGGGCATCGACATGGCGGCCGTCCACAAGTACAAGGACGACGTGATCTCGGGCCTCTACAAGGGCCTGCAGGGACTCATCGCCTCGCGCAAGGTCCACTACATCGAGGGTGAGGGACGCCTGTCGTCGCCGACCTCGGTGGACGTGAACGGCCAGCGCGTCCAGGGCCGCCACGTGCTTCTGGCGACCGGCTCCGTGCCGAAGTCGCTGCCCGGCCTGGAGATCGACGGCAACCGCATCATCTCCTCGGACCACGCGCTGAAGCTGGACCGTGTGCCCAAGTCCGCGATCGTCCTGGGCGGCGGCGTCATCGGCGTCGAGTTCGCCTCGGCGTGGAAGTCCTTCGGCACCGACGTGACGATCGTCGAGGGTCTGAAGCACCTGGTCCCGGTCGAGGACGAGAACAGCTCGAAGCTCCTGGAGCGCGCGTTCCGCAAGCGCGGCATCAAGTTCAACCTCGGCACCTTCTTCGACAAGGCCGAGTACACGCAGGACGGCGTGAAGGTCTCCCTCGCCGACGGCAAGACCTTCGAGGCGGAGCTGCTGCTGGTCGCGATCGGCCGCGGTCCCGTCTCCCAGGGTCTGGGCTACGAGGAGGCCGGCGTCGCGATGGACCGCGGCTACGTCCTCGTCGACGAGTACATGCAGACCAACGTCCCGACGATCTCGGCCGTGGGCGACCTGGTCCCGACCCTCCAGCTCGCGCACGTCGGCTTCGCCGAGGGCATCCTGGTGGCGGAGCGTCTGGCCGGCCTGAAGACCGTGCCGGTCGACTACGACGGTGTGCCGAAGGTGACGTACTGCCACCCCGAGGTCGCCTCGGTCGGCATCACGGAGGCCAAGGCCAAGGAGATCTACGGTGCGGACAAGGTCGTCGCGCTGAAGTACAACCTGGCGGGCAACGGCAAGAGCAAGATCCTGAAGACCGCCGGCGAGATCAAGCTCGTCCAGGTCAAGGACGGTGCCGTGGTCGGCGTCCACATGGTCGGTGACCGTATGGGCGAGCAGGTCGGCGAAGCCCAGCTGATCTACAACTGGGAGGCGCTGCCGGCCGAGGTCGCGCAGCTCATCCACGCCCACCCGACGCAGAACGAGGCCATGGGCGAGGCCCACCTGGCCCTGGCCGGCAAGCCTCTCCACTCCCACGACTGATCCAGTCCCGGGCGACGACCGACCACATCCGCACTTTCGTAAGGAGCAACTGAAACCATGTCGGTTTCCGTAACCCTTCCGGCGCTCGGCGAGAGCGTCACCGAGGGCACTGTCACCCGTTGGCTGAAGGCCGAGGGCGAGCGCGTCGAGGCCGACGAGCCGCTGCTCGAGGTCTCGACCGACAAGGTCGACACCGAGATCCCCGCGCCCGCATCAGGCGTGCTCTCGTCCATCAAGGTCGCCGAGGACGAGACCGTCGAGGTCGGCGCCGAGCTGGCCGTCATCGACGACGGTTCGGGCGCACCCGCGGCCGAGTCCGCTCCGGCCGCCGAGACGGAGGCCGCCCCGGCGCCGGCCGCCGAGGCCGCACCGGCGCCGGCCGCCGAGGCGCCCGCCGCACAGGCCCCGGCCCCCGCCGCCGCCCCGGCCGGTGGCGCCTCCGGCACCGACGTCACCCTTCCCGCGCTCGGTGAGAGCGTCACCGAGGGCACCGTCACCCGCTGGCTGAAGGAGGTCGGCGAGGAGGTCGCGGAGGACGAGCCCCTGCTCGAGGTCTCCACGGACAAGGTCGACACCGAGATCCCCGCCCCGGTCGCCGGCGTGCTGCTGGAGATCGTGGTCGGTGAGGACGAGACCGCCGAGGTCGGCGCCAAGCTCGCCGTCATCGGTGCTCCGGGTGCCACGCCCGCCGCCGCTCCGGCCGAGGCCGCACCGGCACCCGCCGCCGCTCCCGCCGAGGCGGCTCCGGCTCCGGCTCCTGCCGCGCCCGCCCCGGCCGCACAGGCCCCGGCTCCGGCGGCCCCCGCCGCCCCGGCGCCGGCGCCCGCCGCGCCCGCTCCGGCACCCGCGGCTCCGGCCGCACCCGCGCCTGCCGCGCCCGCCCCGGCTGCCGCGCAGGCTCCGGCACCGGCCGCTCCGGCCTCGCCCGCCGGTGACGACGGCGCGTACGTCACGCCGCTGGTCCGCAAGCTCGCCGCAGAGAACGGCGTCGACCTGGGATCGGTCAAGGGCACCGGCGTAGGTGGCCGCATCCGCAAGCAGGACGTCGCCGCCGCCGCGGAGGCCGCCAGGGCCGCCGCCGCTCCGGCTCCGGCCGCCGCCGCTCCCGCGGCCAAGGCGGCGCCGAAGCTGGAGGCGTCCCCGCTGCGTGGTCAGACGGTCAAGATGACCCGCATGCGCAAGCTCATCGGCGACAACATGATGAAGGCGCTGCACTCGCAGGCCCAGCTGACCACGGTCCTCGAGGTCGACATCACCAAGCTGATGAAGCTGCGCAACCAGGCGAAGGAGTCCTTCGCCGCCCGTGAGGGCGTCAAGCTGTCCCCGATGCCGTTCTTCGTGAAGGCGGCGGCCCAGGCGCTGAAGGCCCACCCGGTCGTCAACGCCCGGATCAACGAGGACGAGGGCACCATCACGTACTTCGACTCGGAGAACATCGGCATCGCCGTGGACGCCGAGAAGGGTCTGATGACCCCGGTCATCAAGGGTGCGGGCGACCTGAACATCGCCGGTATCGCGAAGAAGACCGCCGAGCTGGCCGGCAAGGCGCGCGGTGGCGGCCTCACCCCGGACGACATGTCCGGGGCGACCTTCACCGTCAGCAACACCGGTTCGCGCGGCGCGCTGTTCGACACGGTCATCGTGCCGCCGAACCAGGCCGCCATCCTGGGCATCGGTGCCACGGTCAAGCGTCCGGTGGTCATCGAGACGGCGGAGGGCACGGTCATCGGCATCCGCGACATGACCTACCTCTCGCTCTCCTACGACCACCGTCTGGTGGACGGCGCGGACGCCGCCCGTTACCTGACCACGGTCAAGGCGATCCTCGAGGCCGGCGAGTTCGAGGTCGAGCTCGGTCTCTGAGCGGTAGGGCTGTAACCAGCCTCACGAGCGGCGCCCCCGTCCGGAACACTTCCGGAC
>NZ_JBHVCT010000106.1:0-18240 GCF_042803195.1 Streptomyces sp. NPDC057428 | reverse complement strand
TTCCGCAACCGCACCAACCAGCGACTCCGGTCACGCTGTGCGACTACACGGCGGAGCCGACGAGAGCCGCACCCCCACTAACTTCGAAGACCCGGGAAGGTTCGAGCCCTCGGAATTCCGACGGTGGCGGACCGGGTCGTCCAAGCAGCGCTGAAGTTGGTGCTGGAACCGATTTTCGAGGCCGACTTCGAGCCGGTCTCCTACGGGTTTCGGCCCGAGCGGCGAGCCCACGACGCGATCGCTGAGATTCAACTTTTCGGCACCAAAGGCTATCGCTGGGTGTTGGATGCTGACATCGAAGCGGCCTTCGACACGATGTCGCACTCCGCTCTCCTTGAGCGAGTGCGCGAGCGGGTCAAGGACAAGCGGGTCGTGGCCCTGGTGAAGGCGTTCCTCAAGTCTGGGGTTCTTACCGAACTCGGAGACCGGAGGTCTACCGACACCGGGACGCCGCAGGGCGGTGTCCTGTCTCCCTTGCTGTTCAACATAGCTATGTCGGCGCTCGATGAGCGTCTACAGGAGCCGTGGAAGGACGGCGGGAGCATGGGAACCGCTAGCCGACGCGTGCGGCGTCGGGCAAAGGGCCTGCCGAACTGGAAGGTCTGCCGCTACGCGGACGACTTTGTGGTGCTCGTGCACGGGTCCCGAGACGATGTCGAGAATTTGCAGCACGAGATCACTGAAGTGCTCGAACCTCTCGGGTTGCGGCTTTCACCGGCCAAGACCCGGATCGTGCACATGAGTGAGGGGTTCGACTTTCTTGGGTTCCGCATCCAGTGGAAACACAAGAGAGGAACGAACAAGTGGTACGTCTACACGTTCATCGCGGACCGGCCCATCCGGTCGCTGAAGGATAAGATTCGTGCCCTGACGAGCAGGAAGTCGCAACAGAATCCCAGGGCGGTGCTGGTCAGAATTAATCTGATCATGCGCGGCTGGTCCAACTACTTCAGGCATGCGGTCTGCAAACACACCCTGAGCAACTTGGCTAATTTAGTCTGGTGGCGGATGGTGAAATGGATGCAAACCCTGCATCGCTGGAAGTGGAAAGACGTTCGCCGGTGGCTCAAGGCTCCCGATGGGAGCTGGAAGCCGATTTCGGTGGATGGGGTCGAGTTGTTCGATATGGCAGCGGTGCCGGTTACCCGCTACCGCTACCGGGGCAATCAGATTCCCAATCCCTGGGTTTCTGCATAACCACGCAGAACGGCAGAGACCGTGGAGAGCCCGTTGCGTCGTAAGGCGCACGGCGGGTTCGGCGAGCGGCACGGAGAAACGGACCGGTGGCAACACCGGCACCGCGCTCCGTGCCGACTCAACCCGGGCCCGGCATGTGCCGTCGGAGACGCTGATGAGAGGTCCGGCCACCGCCCGGTCCGGCGCAATGCCGGACACGTTCGCGGGCGGCAGGTCTGCATAACGTGGATGCGCGAGCACGACACCAACGCCGAGGCCAGCACTGTGAACACCCTTTGGGGGAGAGGGAGTAACGATGTTCGACACCACTGAGGTGGGGACAGGCTTGGCGCAACAGCGACTTGGCGCACTCTGGACAGTCTGGAAGGGTGACTGATCACGTCCGGTATCGCACTCTGAGGTGCGGTCAGACGCGTCGCCGTCTCTCCGGCCGAAGACTCCGGGTGGTGTGGGCGCGGCACCTTCGTGGGGGGTGGGGCCGCGATTCCACCCGGAAGGGTCGGGCGCGGTCGGCAGAATCTGCCGGCCGCCCCGCCTCAGCCCTGTGGTTACCGGCAGTCTCAGGGCAAGGAGTGGTCGCCGAGGGTTCCGGAGACTCGAGTTGCCAAATGCGATCGACCCCCGCGGCTTTTTCGTCAGGGCAGTCCAGGAAGGGAACTCCGGAAGGCAATTCGAGACTCTTGACCTGGCCCGCCCCAGTTCACCGGACCCGGTACGAAAGGCCCTTTCCGTCGACAATTGCGGAACAATTCACGGTTGCGCGCGGCTCTCTGGACGGGACCGAAGAACAGGTCCTGAGCGCATCCCGACGGCACGAAGTCCGCCCAGCATCATTGCCCCCTTCCGGCCACCGGACCGTCACAGGCGTCGACCATCGAACGCACCATGAAACCGTCCGGCTCGCACGATCCCGTAAGTGCCCCGCACAGACACTTCAATCGGTGGAAGGCCGCGCCTTCACGCCGGATGTCGCCGACACCGCGCCGACGTGGACGCCGTCGCCCGGGTAAGCCGCCGACCGGCAGTCGACCCAGGCAAGCAGGTACCCCTGCCGGGCCGTTCACCGGCGCCGTGATGTCGCCGTTGAGACATGTCACATCTGCGACACCTGTGCACCCGTGACACAGCGGGCGACGTCGACGGATCCTGCGTACAAGGCGGTCCGCTCCTCGCTCGAACAGCTGCGGTCGGGCCGCACCTGCCAATCGCGACACATACCACTCGTGGCCCTGCGCGGACGGAAGCCACCGGACCACCGAGGCCCTTCGCGGCGTGCGAGCAGCAGTGATGTATAGTCCAATCTTTTAACGATATGTGTGGCCGAGACACCCGAGCGTGTCCACCGAAGCCAAGAGGGAGCCTGCATGCTTGAGGCAGCTGGTCTCACTGCAGTTGAGGAGACCGTCTACCGGCTTCTGATCGCGACTTCAACGGCATCGGCCGAAGAAATCGCCGCGCAGACCGGCCTCACGTTCGGGCAGGCCGAGGGCATCCTCGCCGCACTCGCCACCAAGGGGCTCGCCAGCACAACCGACCGGCAGCCTCGCCACTTCACGGCCTCTCCTCCCGATGTCGCGCTGTTGCCGCGTCTGCAGCGCAACGCGGACGCCATCGACCAGGCACGGGCCACAGTCACCGACTTGCTGGAGAGCTACCGCGGTACCCGGCGCCGACAGAACGCCGACCAACTCATCGAGGTCATCACCGGCGCGGAAGCGCTGCGCCAGCACCTGCGCCAACTGCAGGACAACGCACGTCACGAGATGCTGTGGTTCTGCAAGGCCCAGTACGTCGCCATGCCCTCGGGCAGCAACACGTCCGAGTACGAGGCCCTGGCCCGCGGTGTTCGCTACCGGGTCCTGTACGAACGTGCGTTCTTCGACGACGAAGGCGCCGTTGACAACGTTGCTAGTTCCGTCGGTGCGGGTGAGGTCGCCCGCTCAGTCCCCCACCTCCCTCTGCGGCTCGCCGTCGCCGACCGGGCCATCGCCATCTGCCCTCTGGTGCCGGGCGGACCGGCCGGCAGCCCCGTCGAACCCACGGCGGCACTGCTCCGCGACAGCAGCCTTCTGGAGGCACTGACCGCACTGTTCGAACGCTATTGGGAGGACGCGGTGCCGCTGCACGTCAGCGACACCGGTACGGTCAGCGGCACCGACGATGCCCCCGGCACGGCCCCTTTGCGTGAAAGCGACCGCAGGCTGCTCTCGCTGCTGATAGCAGGTATCACCGACAAGGCCATCGCCAGTCAGATGGGACTGAGCCGTCGCACGATCCAACGCCATATCCAGCACCTGATGACCATCGCGGGCGCCACCACCCGGATGCAGCTCGCTTGGCAGGCAGCTCGTCGTGGGTGGCTCTAGCACGTACCTGGCGCCGCACCCCCCACTGCGGGCGGTATCGACCTGTACCGACTCCCCGGCCAGGTGCCTCTGCTCCGAAAGGGGCCGCACCCGACGCGCCCACCCACCGTAACCCTCAGGTGGAGGGTCAGGGAGCAACGGCGTTCGACAGGCGGTCATTCTGCCGAGGCTGGAACCGAACCCCGATCAGCGTCCGTTCCTCCGCACGATGGATGCGTTGAGACAGGTGGCGAATCCGCACCACGCCACGTAGGGAATCAGCGCCAGCGCGGCCGCACGGTCGGTCTTCGCCGTACGGGCGATCAACTCGGCGTTGCTCACGTCGAGCAGCGCGGTCCCCATCAGGCCTGCCCTCGTGCTGCGCAGGCGGAAGAACAGGACGTTCCATGTCGTGTTCAGCGCGAGGTTGAGGCCGAGACTGATGGTCAGGGCCCTGCGTTCCTCCGCGCGCGCCTCCAGCAGGGCCCGTCCACCGGCCCAGGCGATCCCCGCGTAGAGCGGAGTCCACACCGCCCCGAAGACCCAGGCCGGCGGTTGCCAGGATGGCTTGGACAGGGACCGGTACCAGTGGGTGTCCGGAGCCACAGCCCAGCTACCGGCAGCAGCGGTCACCGTCACGGCCGCCGCCGAGGCCGCGTAGGTCTTCCACCGGCCCGACGTCTGCCGCCGCTCACCTTCTCTCGTCAGCCTCATGCCACTACCCCTACCCACTCCGGCCCGGGTGACCGCCTGTCCGAACCGACCCCCGGCTCGGGATGCGCAACCGCGCCCTCGGCGCTACGTTCCCGACAGGACGTGGCCACCGAAGGGTTTCGCCGATTTGCCCTGGAGCTCACTCCAAGGGACACCATCGGACATCGCTGCCCCGACACCGTGCCGGAGCAGCGGTCCTCCCGAGCGGCTCATGCCGCAGTGACGAAATGCGAGTGCCCACATGACCGACAAGACCGTAGTGATCACCGGCACCTCCAGCGGCATCGGTCTGGAGACAGCCGTCCGCTCCGCTCGCGCCGGGTGGCGTGTCGTCGCCACCATGCGGGACCTGGGCAAGGCGGACGCGCTGCGAGCGGCGGCAGCGAGCGCGGGCCTGACCGAGCGTATCGAGGTGCGGCGCCTCGACGTCACCGATCCCGGCTCGGTGGCGGAGTGCCTGGCATCGGTCGTCGCCGATCACGGAGCCCTGCACGCGCTGGTCAACAACGCGGGAGCCGGCCACGTAGGCACGCTTGAGATCGACGGTGTCGACGCTGCCAGGCAGGTCATGGAAGTGAACTTCTTCGGCGTGCTGAACGCGACCGCTGCCGCGATGCCCTATCTGCGCGCATCCGGGGGCCGTGTCCTGGCCGTCACAAGCGTCGGCGGCGTAGTGGGACAGCCGTTCAACGAGGCATACTGTGCGGCCAAGTTCGCGGTCGAAGGTTACATGGAGTCACTGGCGCCCGTCGCGGCCACCGTGGGTGTGCGAGTGACACTGGTCGAGCCGGCTGCCGTAGCCAGTGAGTTCGTGGCCAACGTCGGCCTTCCCGACGACCGGAGAGAGCTGCTGGAGCGCATGGGGCCTTACGCCCCGGCCCTGGACGCCTATCTGGTTCGTACGGCCGGGGCGTTCGAACATGCGCAGTCGGCCGCGGACGCCGCGGCGGCGGTCGTAGCGGCGCTCGACTCGGACGAGCCGCCGGTACGCGCCCAGACCTCGGACGCCGCCCGCACGTTCATCACGCCGAAGCTGGCTGATCCGGACGGCTCCCGCGTGCTCGCCGTGACCAGCACCTGGGTGGCCTGAGCCGGCACGGCATATCGGGATCCCGGCCTCCGGACAGCCGGGTCCCGACGGTGCCCGGCGCCGCCTGGACGGGGCTCGGAAGCCGCGACGCTGTCGGCAACGCGGCCGAGCCTCACCGTTCCGTACCGGGCCGCCTCCAGTTACGGAAGTGTGTGCAGTGGCGCGTGGTTGGCCTTGAACATGCGTTCCCCGGCACGACGGAGTGTGAAGTCGCGCAGAAAGGTGGGCAGGTTGCGGGCTTTGTCACGGCGATGGTTCTGTGACACCACCCAGGCGACACGCTCACCTCGCCGGATCTGGAATGCGGCCAGTGCTGCGGAGACGTCCGCCGTCGTCCCGAGTGAGTCGGCGAGGACCACGGCGTCTTCGATGGCCATTGCGCCGCCCTGGGCCATGCTCGGGGAGAATGTGTGCGCCGCGTCCCCGATCAGGGCGACACCCGGACGTGTCCAGACCGTGTTGCCGCTTTCGCGCAATGCGGCGAAGTGAGCTTGCTCCCCCTGCTCCAACAGGCGCGGGACCGGGCCGGCGAAGTCGGCGAACAGGGTGCGCCAGTCTCCTTCGGGAGCAGTGGGGGAAGCGCTGTTGACATCGGCGTAGCAGTAGACCCGGCCGTCTCCGAGCTGCACCGTCAGGAACGTCCGACCGCGGTCGCCCAGACGCGCGGTCCAGTCGGTGATGCCGGGGATCGTCGTGTCGTCGGCGATGAACCGCCAGCACACCTGACCCAGGAAGCGCGGTTCGGGACCGCCGAAATGGGTCCGCCGTACGGCGGAGTTGATGCCGTCCGCGCCGACCACCAGATCGTAGGCACGGGTGGCTCCGTCAGCGAACGTCACCTTCCCGTCCTGGCCCACCTCGGTCACTGCCGTGTCATGACGGACCGTCGCGTCGTAGACGGCATTGCGGAGTACCTGGTGCAGTTCGCCCCGGGTGATGGCGAGGCAGGGGCCGACCTCGCCCCAGATCCGGGCCACGTCGAACGCGGCGAGCCGGCGACCGCGATGGTCGAGGAGCCGCTGCCGCCCCACGGGTGCCGCCAACTCGGCGATCTCGTCCCCCACTCCGATGCTCCGCAGCGCACGGACGGCGTTCGCAGGGAGGTAGAGCCCGGCACCGAGGGCTTGGCTGTCGTGCGACCGTCGCTCGACGACGTCCGCGGGGAGCCCCCGGTCGAGAAGCGCCTTGGCCAGAGCCAAACCGGAGATGCCGGCTCCGACGATCAGAATGCGAGGTCGACTCACAGCGGGTCACTTTCGGTCTCGGACGATAAGGCGATGAGCGGCCTGAGCCGCGCGAACACGAAAAGGGTGTGCCATCACCGACACAGGCCCCGGATCACTTCTGTCGGGCAGGTTGCTCGTACCATTGCTTACCCGACGATTCGGTCCACTCAGACCACGAGGCCGATCGCCCTGAAGTTCAGTGACGGGCGGGCTGACTCCTATGCGCCTGTGGCACCTCCGGCTGCTCCATGGGCTGCCGGCCAGGCGAACAGCGCACCGAGCGGACTTCGATCGCGCACGAGCAGGCGTCGATGGCCGACCGGGAGTGACTGAGCCAGGGCAAGCCCGGCCGAGTGCGTCGCGACGCGACCCGTCGAGCGTCTATTTCGCCTCTTCAGGCGCAAGCGCCAGTAGCAGCTGACGACTCTCGACGAGCAGCCCGCCGCTGACAGCGGTGACTGCGGTGTCCGCCTGACTGTGCAACCTGCCCAGCATCTTCTCGTAAAGCAGCCACGCGTCGGCCGCACGTTGTCGAGAACCGTAGAGGATGCGGTCCTCGCTCCGCGCGAGACCCTCGGCCTGTTCCGCGCGCAGGTGCGACAAGGGGGAGCGGGGCGCAGGCGACGCCCCGGGTTGAGGCGCGTGCTCTCGGCGGAACGCCACCGTGCCCGGGCGACGGCCCGGACGCAACTGCGCAGCCTGCTCGCCCGGTCTTCCCTGGCGTCGGCCTTGGTGGCGCCCCATGATCCCTTCAAACGATCGCTTGCAGGAGACCGGCGTGTTCGAGGGCAAGGGTGTGCATGTCGGTGCGGACGTCGTTGAGACGCAGGGGCATCAGGATGAACACGTTGACCGAGAGGCCGATGATCGCTCCGATCAGCGTCGTGGACGCCCGGCGGAGTCCGGGCAGGCCACGTCCGCCCTTGCCCGGAGATCCGTGTGCGGCGGCCGGTCAGTGTTCCGCGATGTGTTCCCCCAGGCGGTATTCGAGTTCGCCTCGCTGCTGCATTCCGCGATCGAGCAGCCCACGGATCCTTTCGCCCGCCTCCGGCCAGGTCAGAGACGCGCGAAAGGTGTCCTGACCAGCCACCAGGTCAGCCTCGGCCGGCAGCGTGGACCGGCCGATCAGCGCTTTCACCTCGGCCAGCGGCTGCCGGTCGAAGGACGCGATGCGCTTGGCGACACGGTCCACGTAAGCGTCCAGGTCGGCATCCGGCAGTGCGCGGTTGATCCAGCCGTACAGCTCGGCCGTCTCTGCGTCGAAGTCGTCGGCCGCCGCGATGATCTCCAGCGCACGCCCGCGCCCCACCAGCAGTGGGAGCCGGGCCGTGGCTCCGCCGCCTGGAGTGATCCCGGCACCCACCTCCGGCTGCCCGAGCACCGCCTTCTCCTTGCTGGCGAACCGCATGTCACAAGCCAGGGTGAACTCGTTGCCCACCCCGCGCGCCCGGCCACGGATCGAGGCGATGCTGATGACGCGACAACGAGCCATGCGCGCCGCGGTGTCGAGCCACGTCGGCCCGGTGTAGGGCTGCTTCGGAGGCAGCAGGTCGAAGTGCGCGAGAAAGAAGTCAGGATCCGCGCTGTCGAAGACCACGACCTTCAGGTCCTCATCCGCTTCCATCCGATCGACGAGGTCTCCGAGCGCGGCAAAGGTGTCGAACGTCACCAGGTTGATCGGCGGACTGTCAAAGGTCACGCGCCAGTACGACGCGGACTCCTGCACCACCCTGAACGGGAAGGACGTAGTCATGCGCAATATCTTATGCACATATTTATTGCTATTTCGCCCATTTGGTGACGAGTGCCGCCCAGAGTTACGGGCTGCGCCCACGGGGGCGACGGGGCAACTCGGCCGGTGAGGCTGGCCCGGCCTTTTGCTGCCTTCGGCTGAGCGCACCAAGCCCGATGCCGTTCCCTGAAGATTCCGCGTCGCGCCCTCACGCGGTACGGGCTCGGGCCGTGGTAATCGACAGAGATGCCATTGAATCCCTCAAGTGCCGCGAACCGACCACCGAGGTTCGCCCGGCTGCACCGTATGGTCAGCCGCTCCGCGGCCGGGCGCGGATGGCGGAGGGGCCGCGAGCTCGAACTGGGGCAGCGTGCCTTGGGCTTCGCCGCGCTCGGGTTCCTGACTCTCGTCCCCCTCCTGATCATTGTCTCCGCGGCGGACCGGCACGGGCAGGGGTTCGCACAATGGCTGGGTCAAGCGCTCGGGGTGTCTGCGGCCTCCAGGAAGCATGTCGAGAAATTGTTCGCACTGCCCGGCCAGGCGCTGCAGACCACTACCGCCTTCGGCCTCGCCGCGCTCGCTGCGTTCGGGCTGAGTTTCGGGTCCGCGGTGCAGACCGGCTATGAGAAGGTCTGGGACCTGGCGCCGGCTCGCTGGTGGACCACGTGGCGTCATCTGGCGTGGCTCGTCGTGTTCGCCGGCTACATCTTCGTGTCGGCCACGACCAGGCTGCTGCACAGGCCCCCTTGGGGCGGGGTCCTCGCGTCGGTGAGCGCTGTCCTCTTCTTCTGGTGGTCGCAGCGCCTGCTGCTCGGCGGGAGGGTCCGCTGGGGCGCGCTGTTGCCAGGCGCCGTCCTCACGGTGATCGGATTGCTCGGCCTTCGCGTATTCTCCATGATCGTCTTTTCCCCGTTGATCGCATCCAGCACCATCAGCTACGGCCCGGTGGGAACCGTCCTGATCATTCAGTCCTGGCTGGTCGGGGTAGGCGTCGTCGTGTTCGGAGCGGCGTTGGTCGGCCGCCTCCTCCATGAGGAACTACCGCGCGTCTCGCACGCACTGAGGCGGCGAAGATGAGTGATGAGCACGCGCGGGTGAAGCAACGGGCCGGGACGGACGGCCCGGGCACGGCGGCCCGACGGAGGGGCCCGCCGGGCCGCCTGCGTTCTGGGCCCGGGCACCGCGGGGAAGCGGCTCAGGCCGCGGTGACGAGGCGGCGGCTGAGGACCTCGTCAGCCAGCCCGTACGCCACCGCCTCCTGCGCGGTGAGGATCCTGTCCCGGTCCGTATCGGCGCGGAGCGTGGCGACGTCGTGCGGTGTGTGCCGGGCCAGGACCTCCTCGGCCTGCGAGCGCACCCTCTGCATCTCCGCGGCGTGGAGCCGCAGATCGGAGACGGTGCCCTGTCGTCCGCCGCTCGCCGGCTGGCCCAGCAGCACATGAGAGTGCTCCAGGACGAACCGCCGGCCGGGGTCGCCGGCGGCGAGGAGCACCGCTGCGGTCGAGGCTGCCTGGCCGACGCAGAACGTCGCGAGGGGGGCGGACACGAAGCACATCGTGTCGTAGATCGCCATGAGCGAGGTGGACGATCCGCCCGGTGAGTTGAGGTAGAGCGCGATCTCGGCGCCGGGGTTCGCGGACTCCAGGTGGAGGAGTTGGGCGATGACGACGTTGGCGACGCCGTCATCGATCTCCGTGCCGACGAAGATGATCCGTTCGGACAGGAGACGGCTGAAGACGTCGTAGGACCGTTCCCCCTGTGGCGTGCGCTCGACGACGTTCGGAATCGTGTACTGGCCCATGTCAGAGTCCCATCCGTCGTCGTGAGGCAGCCGGGCGGACGTTGAGCGATACGACGACGTGATCGACCATGCCGTAGGCCTTCGCCTCTTCCGCCGTGAACCACCGGTCCCGGTCGCCGTCCTGGGAGACCGTTTCCGCGGACTGGCCGGTGTGCGTCGCGGTGACCGGTTGGCGGAGACCTCGTCCACCTGGGTACCGAGGAAGACGATCCGCTGAGCAAGGAGCTGGGCCGCGAGGTGGTCGTCGTACCGTGTGGCGGGCGTGTCCTCGTCGGAGGCGCGTGGGCGGTGGGCGAGGTGGGGCGACATCCGGCCTCCCGGTGGTGGAGCGGCCGTTTCGGCCGCGGTCCTTCCACTCTTGTCCGTCCCGGGCTGCGGAGTCACCGATCTCTGCCCGCAGCGGATTCGCCACGGGCAGAGCCGCTGTTCCGGAGGGTGCCGGCCACCGGACGGTCGGCACGGGGCCAAGCCGACGGTCCGGTTGCCGGGCGGCGGAGTGACTACTCCACTGTTACCGCGTCACCGGTGGAGACCACCTTCATGGTCGTCGTGGAACCGAGGTACGCCCATCGCCAGCTGCCCGTCCCCGAGGCCTTCACGGTCGCGCGAAGGTGCCCCTTGCTGTCGCTCGTGGCTGTCGTGACCGTGTGGTAGGCACCGCCGGGCTTCTTGTACTGCAGCTTCACCAACTGCTTGGTGTAAGCGTGGTACTTGAGATCCGTCCAGTTCGCCCGCGAGAGCTTGCCCACGACGGTGAGCGCGCCCCCCTTCTTCACCCGCTCGGGCGCTGCGTCCGTCGTCAGAGTCGCGGCCCGCTTCACCTTGAACGTGGCGATGTTGTCGGAGATCCAGTAGTCCCCGTCATTGGCCTTCACGGTGGCGTCGGCCCGCCATGTCCCGGCCACCGCGTTCGCGTCCCAGCCTTCGTTCCCGCTTCCGTAGGAGTCGATCCACGTAGGGTCGATCTCCATCACTGCCGTGCAGACGGATGTGGTCGCGCTGCTCCTGCTGCACGACGTGCCCAGGTACGACACCGGCCCGGCACCGTTCGACCGATTGAAGGCGGAAGCGTAGGTCACCGCCTTCACACCCGAGTTGTCCTTGATCGTCATGACGATCGGGAACTGCTTCACGTTCTTGACGCCCACGATCACGCTGCCGCCCGCGTTGACGACCGTCTTGACGACACGGATGTCGCCGCGGCCCTCCGCGTGCGCGGCGGGTGCCGCCATCACGGCGGTGGCCACAGCTCCTGCCACCGCGAGTACGGCGATACTTCTTCGCATGTCCCACCCCTGTTCCTCCGCCCTCGACCGGGCGGGGTCACAGAGTAACGATCTTGTGCGCCCCGGCGCTCTCGCTGCCGCCCGTGGGGGCGGGCAGTTCATCACGATCGGCCCGCGCACTGGATGTCGTGCTCAGGGCGGCCGGCCCGGCCGCCAGCCTGTCGGAACGCGACAGGCGTTTCGTCCGGTGACCCTGCTGTCCCGGTTCGGCACAGGAGCCCCATCTCTCCTGCCGTAACCCGGCCTTCGTCCCCTCGACCGTGGCCAGAGCGGAGGCGTCACTACGGAGTCGCTCCAGGGGGATCAGGTCAGAACTGCGATCATTCTTCCGAGCTGGCGCGTGATCCCCACGCCCGCTCGTGCGCGAGCGTTCGGTCGCCTTCGCTCCTGAGCCTGTCGTCGCTCAAGGCGATTCCATCGGACCTCTTCTTCATCCCGACCAGCTGCCGGATCCTGTGCGCGACGATCGCTGCCGTCTTGCTCATCAGTCTCTCCCGTGTACGTGGATGTGCTACGGGGGCGAGTTCCCGCCGCGTCCCTCAAGGCGCGCATCCCCGCCCACTCCAGCGTGCCACACCCTGTCCGTTTCAGATCGCTTTGTTAGGTTTTGTGGGTCCGACGAGCCAGCCCTCACCGCACGCACCGGGCGCACCGGGGACGGCTGGGCCCAGGTACGGCGCGCCTCGGCCACACGGCCGGCTTCCGGTGCAGGATCGGCGGGCAGCGCGCTTGAGGCGTACTGCCCCGCACCGCACCACCACGTGGAGGGTTCTGTCATGGGACTGTTCGACGACCTGCTCTTCCGGTCTGTCGCCGACGGGGCGCGAGGCCTGGTCGAGGGCGACAGCCGCTGGTCCGTGCCGGTGGCACCGTGAGCACCGGTGCACGCGACGACGTACCGGACAGGAGCCACTACGGCGAATCCCTCTTCCGCCCGGAACAGGCGGGAGAGGGCGAGCGCATCGACTTCGGAGCCCTCGCCTACGACGACTTCACCATGACGCGGCTGCGCGCCCTCGGGGCAGGCTCCGGATGGCACTGCCTCGACGTGGGCGCCGGCACCGGCACGATCTCCCGTCGGCTGCTGAAGGACGGCGGGGTGGCGAGCGTGCTCGCCGTGGACCGCGACGTACGGTTCGTCAGCGAGCGGCCGATGCCCGGGCTCGAGGTACTGGAAGCCGACGTCACCACCCCGGACTTCGTCTCGGGGCAGTTCCAGCTCGTTCATGCGCGCTTCGTGCTCATGCACCTGCCGGAACGCCGCCGTCTGATCACAGCGCTGGCTGAGCTCGTCGCACCCGGCGGCGTGCTGGTCCTCAGCGACGCCGTCGACCTCGCGGGCGACGAGGAGCCGGGCACGCCCTACGCCACGGCGATGCGGGCCATGTGGCAGGGGCTGCGGGCCACCATCGGCACCGACGTCGCCTGGGTACCGACGTACCCGCGGCTCCTGCGCGAGGGCCGACACGTGGGAGCGGAGCAGAGCGGCAATGACCGCCACGGGCCTTGCGGACGACGAGGGCGTCGACGAGGCGGTCCGGTATCTGGGGAGCGAGGAGTGCGCCGCGTTGTCGGCCGGCATGCTCACGGCTTGGGGGTGGAAGACCGATGGAGGCGCCGCCGGACCCGGCCCCTTCCCGCGGTCATCCCCTGACGAAGGCCAAGCACGCTGACGCCGGGATCGAATCGGGGTATTTCGCGCGCGGCAGTCCACGACTGCCGGCGTCGACGGGCCTGGACGTCGACGGCGCCGCCAAGCGCCCCTGCCGGCAGCGGACGGTTACGAGGACGCGTCCTGGATCTCGTCGAGGTGGTTCTCGACCCACAGGCGCAGCTGCCCGAGGGGGTCGGCCACACTTTCGCCGAGCGCGGTCAGGTCGTACTCGACATGCAGAGGCACCTCGGGGTAGACGGTCCGGGTGACGAGCCCCTTCTCCTCCAAACGCCGCAGCGTACTGGTCAGCACTTTGGGGCTGACGCCCTGCAGGCGGCGCTGCAGGGCGCCGAATCGTTGAGGGCCGTCCTCCATCGCCCCGATGGCCAGCGCGGACCACTTGTTGGCCAGCAGGTCGAGCACCTCGCGGCACGGGCATTGTGCGGCGTACACGTCGTGGTGCTCGTGCGCGTCGGTGCTGCATGTCATGGCCATCGGGCGGTCCTCGTCCTACTCTAGGTGCACTCTCCCCTTACTTCCCTTCGGGAAGTAAGTGTCCTTGCAGGTTACTGCCACCTCGGGGATAGCGTGAATCCGTCGATCACCGCCGAGCCGGCTGTCGCGCCGTCGTGATGCGTGGTCGGCTGACATCCCGCGGAACCGCCCGGGTCACCCCGGGTCAGGCGGCCGACGGGCAACCGGCCCGCAAAGGAGCAGAAGAGCCATGAGTGCAGTACAGAGCACGACGATGCGTGCGGTCGTGTACCGCAAGAGCCTTCCCGTCCAGGACCACGAGAGCCTGCTGGACGCCGAACTGCCGGTGCCCCGGCCCGGCCGGCACGACCTCCTGGTCAAGGTCGAAGCAGTCGCGGTCAACCCGGTGGACTACAAGGTGCGACAGAACAGCGATCCCGGCGGGGAGGCGAAGGTCCTGGGCTGGGACGCAGCGGGCACCGTGGTGGCGGTGGGCGACGCGGTGGAACGCTTCCGGGTGGGTGACGAGGTGTTCTACGCGGGCGCGATCGACCGCTCCGGCTCCAATGCCGAGTACCAGGTCGTCGACGAGCGGATCGTGGGCCGCAAGCCCTCCACGCTGTCCTTCACGGAGGCGGCAGCACTGCCTCTGACCTCGCTCACCGCGTGGGAGGGCCTCTTCGAGCGCTTGGGATTGCGCGAGGGGGCCATGGAGCAGCGGGGCGCGCTCCTGGTGACCGCGGCGGCGGGCGGTGTCGGCGCCATGGTCGCGCAGCTGGCGCGGGCACTCACCAGTCTCACCGTCGTCGGCACGGCTTCGCGCCCCGAGAGCACCGACTTCGCCCGCCGGATGGGCGTCAACCATGTGATCGACCACCACCACCCCCTGCCTGCGCAGTTGGCGGAGGTGGTTCCTGGAGGAGTCGACTACGTCTTCAGTACGGCGGGCACCGACCGGAACCTCGCCGCATACGCCGAGGTACTGAATCCGCACGGGCAGATCGTCGCGATCGACGACTTCGGTGCCGTGGAGATCGGTGCGCTGAAGTCGAAGAGCATCTCCTTCCACTGGGAGCTGATGTTCACCCGCTCGCTGTACCGGACCCCCGACCAGGTAACGCAGCACCACATCCTCACCCAGATCGCCCGGCTCGTGGACGCCGGCATCCTCACCACCACAGCTACGACCGACCTGGGAACCATCACCGCTGCTCACCTGCGTGAGGCCCACAGCGTTCTGGAATCCGGAAAGGCGATCGGCAAGATCACGCTCACCGGCTTCTGAGATCGGGAAGGAGTTCAGGAAGGCTCTCCACCGTTGCGGGAAGGCTCTCTCCCGTTGCGGTGCGTTCGGAACGGAGAACGGCGTGCCCTACGTGATCTACGAAGTCGGTGAGTGCTGCCAGGGTGCGCGATAGCCCTGGCGAGGAGGAAGCGGCAAGCGGCGGCCCGTCCCCGGACAGGCCGCCGGCGCCCCGCCGCGCGGCACGGTCGCATGCCGGCTGGACGTGGACGGTGCGAGCCGCAGCGCCGCTGCGATGTCCATCGTGGTCATCGGACGTTCCAGCATGCGGAGGAGCTCGGCCCGTGAGGCGCCGATCAGTTGTGCCACCGGGGCGTCCCCGCCGTCCCGTCGGCGTTCGAACCAGCCTGGAGCGGGCGAAAGGGGATGGACGAGGACCGGGGGCAGCTCCTCGTCGACGAGGGCGAGCGGGGCGCGTACGCAGAAGAATGCCGGAACGAGCGTCGATGTGGACGGTGCCGTCCTGGCCGAGCAGGCGCATCGCCTCACCGCCCTCGTGGATGATCTCGCGGAACCCCTCGAACAGGCCGCCGGCGCGCAGCGCCTTCTGGCCGGAGGAACGGCCGCACGTCACCGAGAGGCCCTGAGTGCGGCGGCGCGAAGTCCGGCGGCCGGATGTTTTTCGGATGTTTGACCAGCGGCGAAGGGTGGCTGCCCCGATCCGTACGACCGGGCGAGGTGCTCACTCGATGGTGAGTTCGTCCGCTCGCGCGTCCCGCAGAGCGCGACCCTGTGATGGCGGCGCGCGACCTGCGCCGCGCTGCTCTGACGCGCTCGTGGGGAGACGGCAATGACGCAGGACGCGAGACGACACCTGGGACCCGACAAGCAGGCGGTCCTACTGACGGCGGGGCTGGCGGATCTGGCGGTGTCCACACTCGGCTCGGCCCTGGGCTCGGTGCGAGGACTGCTTCGCCGGTCGGACGCAGCGGAACTGGCGGCGGAGGCCGAACACGAACTGGCGGCGCGCGGCCGGTTGGTCCTGGAGCGGCACGCGGTCGTGCCACCGGCCCACCTGGAGGTCCTCGCCCGGGAAGCGCTGGCTCGGCGGGCCGCCGATGGCAGGTGACCTGTGGGAGCCGGCTGTGTTCAAAGCCCGCGTCGACGACGTACTGCACCGGTTCGTCGCCGCCGAAGCGGACAAGTTCGCCTCGATCGATCCGGTGCTGCTCCCTGTGGCCGAGCAGTTGGAGGCGACCGTCGCGCGGGGGAAGCGGCTGCGTGCGGCATTCTGCTACTGGGGCTGGCGGGCGGTGGGACAGCCCGACGACGACGCGCTGGTGAGGGCGGCGGCCTCGATGGAACTGGTGCACGCCGCAGCCATCGTTCACGACGACCTCATCGACGAGAGCCCGTTGCGCCACGGCCTGCCGACCGCACACATCGCCCTGCGCGGAGCCGTACGCGGCCGGCGGCGCGCCGCCGCAGCCGCGAGGTCGCTCGCGATGCTGGTGGGAGACCTGCTGCTGGAGCTCGCGGGGCAGCTGTTCACCACCAGTGGCCTGCCCGTGGCGTATCTCAGCCGGGCCCGCCCCCTGTGGTCGGCGCTGGCCCGCGAGCTGATCGCCGGCGAGTGCCTGGAGATCCTGCGCACCGGATCCGCCCCGGACACCGAGGGCTCGCTCAAGGTCATCCGGTACAAGACCGCCAAGTACACCGTCGAGCAGCCCCTGCTGATCGGCGGTGTCCTGGCCGGGGCGGGCGGGCGACTGTGCGAGGGCTACTCGGCGTACGGACTCCCCCTGGGCGAGGCGTTCCAGCTGCGGGACGACCTGCTCGGTGTGTTCGGCAGCCCCGGGCACACCGGGAAAGCCTGCACCGACGATCTGCGTGGTCGCCGGCCGACGGCCCTGCTGGCGGAGACCTGGCGGGCCGCCGATGAGCGTGACCGGCAGCGGCTGCGCTCTTTCCTGGGCAAGCAGGATCTCGACGAGGAAGGAATGCAGACCGTGCGCGAGATGATGTGCCGGCTCGGGGCACCGGAGCGTATCGAGGAAATGATCACGGCGCGGAGCCAGGAGGCTCTCGGCGCTCTGCACGAGCTCGACGTACCGCGCCCCGCAGCCACAGCCCTCACCGCACTGGCGCACTCGGTGACGACCCGCCTGTCCTGATCCGCAGAGGAGCTTTGCCATGATCTGCACCGAGGAATCCCTCGACTCACTGCGCCGGGCCGGTGACGAACTGGCCGACGCGACCGTCACCTCGCTCTTCGAGCGGGGCGAGGTCGGGAAGTTCAACACCCTGATGCGTTACGTCTCCACCATCGGCGCCCCCCTGCCGGACGGACTGCCCGATGTCGCCCGGGAGTACCTCGCCGCCACGAGCGCGCCACCGGACTGGGTGGACTGGGAGGAGATGGAGAAGGCGCGCCTGTTCTTCATGGACAACAACGTGCACATCTCGACCGCCCTGTCCTTCGCCTCCATGCCCGCCTGCTACGTCGTCCCGCACGTGGCCAAGCTGCTGTCGGCCACCCACGGGCTCAAGTACCCCTCCAAACGAATGGCGGAGACGGGCCAGTTCACCGTCTACCTGATGCAACCGGACGCTTTCGAGGCCGGCAGCCGGTTCATCCCCGCAGCCCAGAAGGTCCGCCTCCTGCACGCGTCGATCCGGCATCATCTGAAGCGTGAGGACCGATGGGACACCGCGGCCCTCGGGACGCCGATCTGCCAGGAGGACATGATCGGCGGGCAGATGTTCTTCAGCCTGCTCGTCCTGGACAGCCTTCACCGCCTCGGCATCCACATGTCCACGGCGGGGGCCGAGTCGTACTACTACGCCTGGCGCGTGGTCGGCGCGATGCTCGGCATCGACCAGGACGCGGTACCCGGGAACACTGCGGAAGCCCGGCGGTTCCTCGACCTGTACATGGTCCGGCACATGGGGCCGTCCGCGGAGGGCGCCCACCTCGCGCGCCAACTCATCGACCTCTACGAAGAGGTCGTGCCGGGTACCTTCTTCGACCCGATCGTCTCCTCGCTCATCCGGTACCTCGTCGGCGACACCTGTGCCGACTGGCTCGACGTGCCGAGGACTTCGTGGGACACCGTCGTCAAGGCCATGCCCCACCTCATCGGCGTCCTGGAGTCCATCGAGGACAGCTCACCGCTCGCCGCCTGGGCGCTGGACCGGCTTGGCCACCTGACCACTCATCTCGAGCTCTCCTCGCTGACGCGCGGCCGGGTCATGCACTACGCCGTTCCCGAACAGCTCAGGAAGGACTACGACGTCTCGGACTCGGTGCCACGGCGCAGCCGGTGGACGCCCCCGGCCTCGACGGTCTCCTGAGCCCTCACCTGCTTGCGTCGTCCGCGGCGGCATCCGGCCTGGCAACGGTGTGACCGATGCCCGAGGCGCGCCGCAGCCCACGAGAACACCTCGGCCGGTTGTCGCACCCCGTTCGTGCGCGGGG